>JAHYJM010000022.1 GCA_019428945.1 Bacillota bacterium
AACCTCGTGTTCAAGCGCTTTTTCAAAAGAAGCTTTAATCCCTACATTTGCTGCGACCCCACCCTGGAAAACAACAGGAGAGAGAATCTCTTTCCCTTTACCAACATTATTGAGGTAGTTTCTCACCAGGGCATCGCAAAGGCCGGCGATAATATCTTCAACGCCATGTCCCATCTGCTGCTTGTGCACCATATCTGATTCGGCAAAAACAGAACAGCGGCCGGCGATATGCACCGGGTTTTTACTTTTAAGCGCCAGTGCACCAAAATCTTCGATGGGAATGCCCAGGCGGGCGGCCTGATGGTCCAGAAAAGATCCTGTTCCCGCCGCGCAAACAGTATTCATGGCAAAATCGACTACTACACCATGGCGCAGCACAATTATTTTTGAATCCTGTCCGCCAATTTCAAGAACCGTCTGCACTCCCGGTTCAACCAGGTCAGCAGCTATTGCGTGAGCTGTAATTTCATTTTTTACCACATCAGCTCCGACAGCTACGCCAATCAGGTTGCGGGCACTGCCGGTAACACCCACACCGGCAACCTCTGCACCCTGCGGCATTTTTGGCTCCAGATTGCGCATACCTTCCTGGACAACCTGAATTGGCTGCCCGCGAGTCCGCAGATATTCATAAGCTATCATCCGGTTTTCTTTATCAATCATAACAAGGTTAGTGCTCACCGAACCAACATCTATACCAAGGTATATTTTTTTCATCCTATGCTAACCCGCCCTGTGCCTGGCCTGTTTGGTCCACAACATGTCCACAAATGCTTCCAGGCGGGTTTGCACACCTCCTTCACCGGTATGTTCATCAATTGTAAGGCTTAAAAAAGGCAAACCCGCATGTTTTGCTTCAAGCTCCAGTGTTTTATCAACCATGGCATCTGGGCCGCATCCAAAAGCGGTAACATGAATAATACCATCTACAATTCCTTTATTTTCAAGCAGATAAAGGCCGGCCCAGCAAACCTGGTTGCTGTAGTACCAGAAAAAATTCTGGGGCAATACTTTTGAATAATGGCGCATCTGTTTATTTGGTATCTGTTCAAAAGTAACAACATCAACTTCAAGTTTAACCAGCTTCTCATAAACGCCGGCACTGATGTAGGGATCAAATACCGCGTAGGGATATCCAAGAAGGGCAACGGCAATTCTCTTGCCCCCGAGCCACTTTTCAGAACGACCGCTGCGGTGATAACTTTCACGCTGCCTTGAGCCGAAAACCACCTCAAGTGCTTCAACCGGTTTTAGCCCCTCATTCATAAGCCTGGTATACCTCTTATGGACCACCAGAGCACTTACAGCTGCGCAAATAATCTTGATGGGGTTTCTAACCTTTATACTTTTGGCTACGGCAAAGAAAAATCGTAAAAGCCCCCCGGGAAAACCTTTAAGATTATAGCGTATATCAATAATTTCAGGGATGGGGACTTCGGCGTAACGCACCATGTCGGGCAGACCCAAAAACTTGGGGCAAAAGGTTACCTTGCCGTCAGCGCTGACCATACGTGGTATAAACAGATAATCAACCTTGTCGGCAAGATCAAATACATGGCCATGGAAGACTTTAATAGGAATGCATGCATCGTTAACCGTTTCTTTGATCCCGGCTTCGAGAATTCGACGATTAGTCTGTTTCGATACTATAACCTCCGCGCCCAGCTTTTCCAGAAAAACCTTCCACATGGGAAAAAACGTGTAATAAGATAGGGCTCGGGGAATACCAACCCTAATTTGCCTTTTCAAACAGTTCACCTCGTTAAGCGTTTCAACACAGAATAGACAAAGGGATGTCCTCGACACCCCTTTAATAATAACGCATAGATGTGAAAAATACAAAAGCCTTTTAAATAAAAAGAGAGCAGGAAAAACAAACCACAACAAATGCGCACAATCCGATTAAATCAACCTACACGCCGCAGATCTTTTACCACCATATACCTGATGAAAAGAGCTATTGTTAGAAATACAGCAATAAATATTACAGCGTTAAGCATTGTCCGCATCTCCTTTCCGGCAAATTTCTTCCCTGCGCTTCTTTGTATCGAAATGAATGAGAATTCTTACCCCCCAGGAGATGAGTAATATTATGCCTATAAAAACTATATACTGCATGCCTGCCTCACCTTCCCGGTCATCTATTATTCTGGTTTTATCAGAATCAATTGCGAGTGTTTTGCTATCGTTTGAGTTGATTATAGCGACAATCAATTCTTCTGTCAAGTAAATTGCAAATATTTCGTCAAGTTAATATTTTCTCAAGCTCTTTAACTTTTTTGCTCCTTAATCTAAGTATTGTCGTAGGAAAATCACTGTGCTATAATCATGATACATTGGCGGCGGGGCGTAGCGCAGCTTGGTAGCGCGCTTGGTTCGGGACCAAGAGGCCGGAGGTTCAAATCCTCTCGCTCCGACCAGAAAAATAAGGGCTTTCCGGGAACAATAAGTTCTTAGAAAGCCCTTATTTTCTGTCATTTATCAACTATAATACGATTATCAAAATGACAGAAAAAACCGGCTGGAATCTAATTATGTTAACAAGTGCAGCCTAAAAGTTCCGGCAAACCATTAATATAATAACAACCCACATATTTGCATCATTAATGATTTGCAGCATAATAGTAGTGCTTGAGTTTTTTAGCTACTTGAGGCAGTAAAAATATAATCAAGTGGTCATTGGGCAGTAAGACAGTTTCTCCTCCAGGGATTATAATCTCATCCCCTCTAACAATAGATCCGATTACCATCCCTCGCGGAAAATGTGAATCTTTGATCATCTTATTTGCCACCCTGGCTGTTTCAGGCAGAACAAGCTCCAAAACTTCAGCCTTTTCCCCCTGGATCATTGATAGCGCAACTACTTCTTCCTGTCTGGTCAATCGCAGTATATGGGCAGCAGCAAGCATTCGTGGATTAATTAAGCTGTGGATACCCAGTGTGTTGTAGACTGACACGTATTGCGGTTTTTTCACTTCACAGATTATCTTGTTAACACCAAATCTTTGAGCTAATAAAGCAGAAACTATGTTATTGCGATCATCGCCAGCGACAGCAATAACTGCATCTGTATTGCCCAGATCTTCTTCCTTCAAAATAGCGTATTCAGTTACATCACCCTGCAGAACGAGAGTGTTCTTAAGTTCCCTGCAGAGCTCTTCACAGCGCTTTCTATCTTTTTCAATTAACTTAATCTTAAATGTCTGCCTACTTTCCTCCAATAAAAGGGCTAACTGCCTGCCAACCATTCCGCCGCCAAGAATAGTAACCTGGCTGACCAGGGTCTCCTTACGGTGCAGAAGCATGCTGACATCCTTAAGCGATTTACTTTTTCCAAGCAGATATATTTTACTGCCGGATTCTATAATATCATTGCCATCAGGGATGATGAACTTTCCATTTGGTTTACTGATACCTACAATTATTATTTCAGAATAAATCGGCAATTTATGCAAAGGAATGCCCGTTATTTCAGCTTCTTCGCCAACGGTCATACCCAACATAAGCACTTTTCCCTGGGCAAAATACTCAATCTCACTGGCTTCTGGAAAATGCAGCATTTTCGAAATTTCCATCGCAGCAACTTTTTCCGGGTTAATAACACAACTGATTCCCAATTTTTTCGGACTGATCCCATAATTATCATCCATATGTTCCGGGTTACGGATCCGGCAGACAATCTGATTTACCCCATACTGATTCGCCAGGATGCAGGCAATTATATTTACTTCGTCAAGATCGGTAACGGCAATGAGCATATCAGCGTTTTTTATACCGGCCAACTCCAGGGCGGCAGCACTAGCCCCATTTGATTCTAATACCATCACATCCAGCGATTCTCTGAAGCGCCTGGCCTTTTCTTCATTCTTTTCAATTACCACTACATCAAGTTGCTGCTCTGAAAGATTATAAGCCAGCTGATAGCCCACACCTCCGCCGCCAACTATTATTATATGCATACTTAAACGCCTTTCCAGGTAAGGTTGTTTAAACCCAATCAAGTTTTTG
The DNA here is from genome assembly GCA_019428945.1 of Bacillota bacterium. Lineage (GTDB taxonomy): Bacteria > Bacillota > Dethiobacteria > DTU022 > DTU022 > JAABTH01. The sequence continues at coordinate 4,009 of JAHYJM010000022.1, forward strand.
CAGACTTTTATTTTCTCCAATGGCAACTATAATGTCATTGGCTTCAACAACATCTTCAGCAATAGGTGAAATATTTGTTTTGCCACCGTTATTGCGCCTGAAAGCTATCACACTAACGCCATAGCGGGCTCGCAAATTAAGCTCAAGCAGTGTTTTACCGACCATATCAGCCGGCGCCTTTACTTCAACCACGCTATATTCATCTGAGAGTTCAATCATATCAATAATTGTCGGCGCAATGAGGCTGCGGGCTATTTTCTGACCCATATCGCGCTCGGGATAAATGATCCGGTTTATCCCGATTTTTTCCAGCACTTTTCCGTGCAGGTCGGTTTGAGCCTTCGCCACAATGTACCTGGCTTCTTTTTCGATTAATAGTATAGCCGCCATAATACTAGCCTGCACATCAAAACCAATCGCCAAAACTACTGCATCAAAATCCCTGACACCAATAGCCTTAACACAAGCTTCTGAGGTAATGTCTGCCGCGATAGCATCGGTGACCTCACCACTAATCTGTTGAATCAGGGTTTCATCCTTATCAACTACCATTACATCATGACCGGCAGCAAAAAGGGTTCGTGCCACACTTTTACCAAACCTTCCCGCACCGATTACCAAAAATGATTTTTTCACCATAACCCTCCGGAGAATTAATTTATTAAAATATCCAAACAACTAGAACTATCAACAAGGTTGTCGCAAAAAGCTTACTGCCCGGGTTACTCCCACTTGATGATTTAGTTCTGGATGCTGTTTACTGGCAATACAATTAAATGCTATCAGGTTTGATATAAAGATAGTATTAATATTGCTACCTCCAGTATAAAGATTTCATAAATGTAAAGAGCCGCCCTTTTAGGCGGCCCCTGATGTAAATTTTGTATAAAATATACTACTCATCTGCAAAACGATAACCGACACCAACCTCTGTAATGATATATCGCGGCTCTGCCGGATTTTCTTCTATTTTCCGTCTAATATTGGCCATAAATACGCGTAAAGATTGCACGTCATTGTCAATAGATGAGCCCCATACTTCTTTTAAAATAAAATTGTGAGTTAATACCTTACCATAATTCTTGAGAAGCAGAGTAATTACTTTAAATTCTATTGGCGTAAAATGTATCTCTTTGCCCTTAAGTGTAACTTTATGCCTGGCCAGATCTATTTCCAGATCAGCGAGATTATAAACAGCCAGCCCATCATTTTTCAACACGCTGGTATGGCGAAGGACAACTCTGATGCGGGCTAATAATTCTTTAATACTAAACGGCTTACTCAGGTAATCATCAGCGCCTGCATCCAGTGCTTCCACTTTTTCAGTATCCTGATCACGGGCAGAGACAACTATGATGGGAACATCAGAAAATGTGCGTACTTGTTTTATTATTTCCAGACCGTCCATATCGGGCAAACCCAGGTCCAGGATTATTGTTGTTACCGGTTCTGTAGAGATGATATCTAATGCCGCTTTTCCAGTTGAAGCTTCAAAACAGTTATATTCCTGGGATTTTAATGAAAACTTTATAAAATTCCTTATTTTTGAGTCATCTTCTACTACTAAAAATAAAGGTTCCATATCCAGGCCTCCTATCGATTCAGGAAAAATCTAAAAGTTGCCCCGCCGGTAATGTTATTTTCAGCATAAATCTCGCCTCCATGCATATTCACTATTGCTTTACAGATAGCCAATCCTAAACCAATTCCCCTTTTTGCATCTGTTCTTTGATCATCAGCCAGATAGAACATATCAAAAAGCTTTTTAAGATCATTTTCGTCAATTCCCGTACCATTATCAGAGACTTCGAACCAAACTTTGTCGCTGTTCAGTGTAACATTAACATTTATTTCATTTTCTAATCCGGTATGTTTGACTGCGTTATCCAGCAGATTGATCAATACCTGAACAATTAGTTTACTGTCCATATAAACAAAGATCACATCATCCGGAATAGTCACGGATATTTTATGGTTTGGAGAGTACTTTTGGACCCGCCTGATTGATTCAGCAATTATTTCTTCTACAGCTTCGAGTTGAGTAACTATATTTAAGCGGCCTTCCTGGATGCGGGTTAAGCTTAATATATTTTCTACCAGGCGGGTGAGCCAGACAGAGTCTTCGTATATTTCTGCAGCAACATTAATGTCTTCAGGTTTGTCAAGACTATGCAGCAGCATTTCCGAAGCGCCGGTGATTACGGCCAGCGGAGTTCTTAAATCATGGGAAATGGCTCTCAGCAGGTTATTTTTGAATCTTTCCTGTATAGTTTCAATTTTGGCGGTCTCTTTTTCCCTGGCCAGGTATTCGCGCTCCATGGCGATATTAATTTGCATATATATTGATTCCAGCAAATAACGGCTCTCCTGACTAATATCTGCCAGTTCACTCCGCAGGCAAAAAATGCATACGCAATTGTCTTGAATTATTATGGGCGTTGAGTAATAAGGAGCGATAAAAGTATCTAATTGCTCATGCTCCAGTTCACCGTATATTAAATCTCCTTCACTATCAGGAAGTTTAATTGTATCCAACTTTTTTCTTTCTCCATCTGTCATAACACAAATTACTTCACTTTCAAAAAGGCTGGATAAACTTTTCATGGATACAGCTATAACCTCTTTTATCCCTCTTGTTTTTGCCAGTGCACTGGTAATTCCATATAACGTTTGAGCCTGCTTTTCCTGTGCATTGGCCCTTTCTTTGGCATTAATCAGATTGCTGGTTAGAGTGCTTGAAAATAATGAAGCTAACAACATAATCATAAATGTGAAAATATAAGATTTATCATATACTGTAAAAGTATAAACTGGTTCGGTAAAAAAGAAATTAAAGGATAGAGTGGCAATAAAAGAAGTAAATATTCCGTAGATAAAACCTCTTGTGTAGCGTGAAGCAAGCAATACAGATAGGATATATACTATGACAATATTTACTTCGTTAAAACCAAGATGCTTTATCAAAAAAGAGAGCAAAGTAGCCAGCAGAGTCAACAATATGACGACAACAATCTGCCGACAGATGTATTTAAAGTTTGGGTAATATTTTTCTCGTCTGACCATAGTTGTCCACCAGGCTGCATAGTATGATGACAGTGTAATATCTTCGAACCCTGCATATCAGCCGATACGGAGCAAATAATTGCGCTATATTCACGATGAAACCGGAAAATTCTTTTTTAGATCTTACTCCTTGTGATTAGATCCTGCAACCTTAAAGAAAATCAGGATAGGGTAGTAGCCGTTTTAACGTGACCATTTTTACGGTCTTTTATCGGCCAGGTAATTGGTTGTAAACTCTAACTTAAGCGGTTTCTCATCATTATTAGTTATCGCGCAGAAAAAGGAGGAAGAACGACGTCACCGGGAAGCAGAAGAAAGACGAAAAATCAGGCTGGATGAACGCAGGCGGGAAAACAGGTCACAGAGTTAAAACCTTACGGCTACAGGGTTGTAGTTTCTAAGTTTAAGGTCAGTTTGAAGCTGCGGATAAGTACGGATTTTTTATAGGAACCCCGATCAGTCACCGGCCAGAAGAGAACCCTGATAATTACAAATTGGGAGCAGCAGTGGTATAATATTGAAAAGAACATAAATTCAGAAAACGAAAGGATCTGACCAGATGGATATTTTAAGTATGCTTACCCAGCAACTAAGCGATCCAAAAGCGCTTGAAGAACTCGGTAAGAAAGCAGGCGCGAGGCCCGACGAAGCCCGGAAAGTAGCCCAAAATGCCCTTCCTGCACTTCTTGGAGCGCTGAAGCAAAATGCCGCTTCACCTGATGGAGCTAAGTCACTTAATAAAGCCCTGGAAGATCACAAGAACGACAACGTGAGCGATATAACAAATTTCCTAAAAAATGTCGATACGAACGACGGGGCAAAAATGCTGCAGCATATTTTTGGCAGTAAAAATGAAAATGTGCAAAAAGATCTGGCTCAAAAAGCAGGCGTGGACACCAGCCAGGTCTCCACTTTGCTAACCCAGCTGGCCCCGCTGGTTCTTGGCGCGCTTGGCAACCAAAAAAAAGAACAGGGCGGAAGCGACGTAATGAACCTGATCGGCAATGTGTTTGGAGGCTTCTTCAAGAAGTAGAAAAGCATATAATCCAATGGGCAAGATTAAATGAAGATGATCACCGTTTTCAGCAAAATTTTTACAGGTGATCATCTTCAATCTTTTAGTAACTTATTTTTGGTTTAATTCCAATTAAAATTGTTCAGGATAACCACGGCTCTGACGGGCTGTAATCCATCCAAGAAAAAACAGGATTGCCGCTGCAGCAAGCCAGGCGACTATTGTAAGAATAATTATATCGGTACCGTGCCTTACCCCAATTCCGACTAATGCCCAGACAAAAACAGCTGCATATACATAATCCTGCCGCAGATAAAAAACAGCGAGGGCTACCAGACCTGCAACCAGGATCATAAGCATGGTAAAGAAAATACCTCCGCCTCCAGTGCCGAGCCAGCCGATATCGTATAAAAGCACGTTAAAATTTACGAGGGTAGCTGCGGAAATCCATCCCAGGTAAAGGCTAAAGGGATATTTAACCAGAAAGCGCTCGTAGATGCTTTTTTCTGTCGTTACTGCTCCGATGCGCAGGTAGATCACAATCAGTGATGCCAGCAGCAGAAGCATGATAATCATTGACCAACCGATTCTCTGGTAATGCCAGGCAAAAAGCCAGAGGATGTTAAAAAGTGAACTTAGAGCAAAAAGTATTCCCACTGCTTTGACCAGCGGATTGTCCCTGGAACCAGGCATAGCCTGATAAATAATGAATGCGATCAAAGCTATGTAGATGAGGCCCCAAATTGAGAATACATAAGTTGCAGGGGTGAGCAGAACGGGGTACAGCTCAGCCAGGTCACCCTGAGTCAGGCCATTGAAAGGTAATGCGTTCGATAAAAAGTTAAAAAGTAAGACAAGAACCAAAGCTCCGATATTGATATAAGCTCTTATATCACTGCGAATCATAAAAATCTCTCCTTCCCTTTATTAATGATCGTTCCTGACGGCAGTTTATACTTTGACCGGGGAACCGGGGAACCTCATAGTTGCAAAATAATCATCAATGGTTTCCGCCCTGCGGATCAACTGTACTGATCCATCTTCTCGCAACAACAGTTCAGCTGAGCGTAGCTTGCCGTTATAGTTGAATCCCATAGAATAGCCATGCGCACCGGTATCGTGTATGACAACAAGGTCTCCGGCTTCTATTAACGGCAGCTTACGGTCAATAGCAAATTTATCGTTATTCTCACAAAGAGAACCGGTTACATCGTATACCTGGTCATGAGGCAGCTCTTCCTTGCCGGGGACGGTAATATGATGGTAGGCTCCGTAAAGCCCCGGCCTCATCAGGTTAGCCATACATGAATCAAGACCCACATACATTTTATACTTGCTTGCCACATGCCGAACCCTGCTTACCAGGTAACCGTAAGGTCCGGTAATCAGGCGGCCGCACTCAAATACTATGCGTAGCGGATGCAGGTTTTCAGGAACTATGATCTCATTATACAATTTTTCCATCTCTTCCGAAATATATTTCAGATCAACAGCCTGATCATCCGGTCTGTAAGGAATTCCGATACCGCCACCCATATTTATCAATTCAATACAAACTCCGCTTTCCCTCTTTATTTTTGCTGCCAACTCGAATAGCATACGCGCAGTTTCAACAAAATAGCTGCTCTCAAGTTCATTAGAGGCAACCATTGTGTGCAGGCCAAAGTGCTTTACACCCTTATCTTTCATTACCCGGTATGCTTCGACAACCTGGTCGCGAGTTATTCCGTATTTTGCCTCCTGTGGCAAACCGATCAAAACGTTACCGGTCCTGGCCTCACCGGGATTATAGCGGAATGAAATCGTCTCGGGAATTCCGGCGCTTCTTTCGAGTGTTTCGATATGAGCAAGATCATCAAGATTGATCACAGCGCCTAACCGGGCTGCTGCTGCAAATTCTTCCGGCGGTGTATCATTTGATGTAAGCACTATCTCTTCACCGCGAAACCCAACTTTATCCGATAAGAGCAATTCCGGGAGCGAGCTGCAGTCTACCCCCATTTTTTCATCCAGCAGGATAGTAAGTATGGCAGGATTGGGGCAGGCTTTAACAGCGAAGTGATTTTTAAAACCCTTAATCCAGGAAAAGATTTTATAAAAAGCGCGGGCATTTTCTCTGATAGCCTTTTCATCATAAAGATGAAAAGGGGTGGGGTATATTTTTGCAATTTCTTCAAGCTGTTCTCCAGAGAGTGGAACTCTTTTTTCGATCATCCTTACCGCCTCCAAAAATTTTGCATTAAAGAACCAGGTTGTTCCTGATACTTTCAACGGCTTCTTCTATATCTGCCCTGTGGCCGAAAGCGCTTAAGCGAAAATATCCTTCCCCCGAGGGACCAAAACCCGAACCGGGTGTGCCGACCACGTGTGCTTCACTTAGCAGTTTATCAAAAAAACCCCAGGAAGGCATCTTACCGGGTGTTTTTAGCCATAGATACGGGGCATTGACCCCACCATACACTTTTAGCCCCATCGAATGCAGGCTTTCCCTGATAATCCGGGCATTTTCCATATAATATGCAATTAAATCAGCACACTCTTTTTGCCCGGCTTCAGACAACACTGCAAGTCCGCCTTTTTGCGCTATATTAGAGGCTCCGTTAAAAAAGGTTGTCTGCCGACGCAGCCAAAAACGGTGAAGTTCCCCGGGTTCACTATCCTCGGTTTCTATTTCTTCGGGAACGACAGACCAGCCCAGGCGCACCCCTGTAAAGCCGGCTGATTTAGAAAAACTGTTAATCTCAATTGCGCATTTTTTCGCTCCTTCAATTTCGTAAATAGAGCGCGGCAGAGACATGTCTTTAATGAATTCCGAGTAAGAGGCATCAAATATAATCACCGCTCTGTTTTCCAGGGCATAATCTACAAAAGCTCTCAGTTCTGCATGAGTTGCCACTGCCCCGGTCGGGTTATTGGGACTGCAAATATAGATGATGTCAACTTTTTCTGCCGGCGGATCCGGAATAAAATTGTTTTCTTCCCTGCAAACCATGTATACAAAACCGGCATAGTCGCCGCTCTCCGGCTTATAATGACCGGAGCGGCCGCCGATTACATTTGAATCAACATAGACAGGATAAGCGGGATCCTGGAAGGCAACCAGATTGTTCATGCTGAAAATCGACTGGATGTTGCCGGCGTCGGGTTTGGCTCCGTCACTGATAAAAAACTGATCAGGGTTAAGGGTAACTCCGCGTTTTTCATAAAAGTTGGCAAGCGCTTCTCTAAGCGCCGTTTCACCCTGTTCATCGCCGTAGCCACTGTAAGTATCAACATCGGCCAGGAGATCAATCGCTTTATGCAAGCCCCTGACAATTTCAGGAGTAAGCGGTTCAGTGGTGTTACCTATACCAAGACGGTGTACCTTAACACCGGGGTTTCCCTGCTGAAACTCGTTAATACGCCGCCCGATTTCCGGGAAAAGGTACCCGGCATTTAATTTTCGATAGTTGCTGTTTATTTTCGCCATCATCTACTCTCCGTCATTTCCGATTATATTTACTTTAAAAGCATTGGCTTCAGGCAGATCAAGGCCTTTCATTGCTTTTTCAATAACAGCGTAGTTCTTTTCATCGGCAAGAGAACACATGGGCAGGCGAAAGGCTTCATGGCACCATTTTTTCATCGCCATGGCTGTTTTTATCGGTATGGGATTAGTTTCCACAAAACATGCCCTGAAAAAAGGCATCAGTTTTTCTTCAAGTTCTCTTGCTTTCTTCATGTTCCTGTTAAGAGCGCTGTGAACCATCTCTTTCATCAGACGCGGCGCCAGGTTTGCCGCCACCGAAACCACTCCGTTACCCCCAGTCTCGATCAAATCAACCGTCATGTTATCATCGCCGCAGAGGACAACGAACTGCTCCCGGCGCAATCCGATCAGATTTTTCATTTGCTCAAGGCTGCCTGAAGCTTCCTTGACACCCACTATATTCGGGTGCTCGTTCATGAGGCGCAGCAGGGTTTCATTTTGCAGATTTACACCTGTCCGGCTCTCAATATTATAGACAATACAGGGGATTGAAACCGACTCTGCTATCGCTTTAAAATGAAGGTAGAGTCCTTTTTGGGTCGGTTTCACGTAATAAGGATTTACGAGCAGCACTGCATCAACCCCGGCCTGTTCAGCATGTTGAGATAGTTGAATAGCCTCGATGGTCGCGTTACTGCCTGTACCGGCAATTACAGGAACCCGACCTTTCGCATATTCCACCGTCAGGGCAATGACGCGGTCATGTTCATCGTGCGAAAGGGTTGAACTTTCACCTGTTGTTCCACAGGGCACCAAACCGTCAATACCAGAATCAATCTGATACTCAACAAGCCTCTTGAAAGCTCCGATATCAATTGCCCCCGTAGAAGTAAAGGGAGTAATTAACGCTGTGTGTACTCCTCTGAAGATGTCATTTATTGTTCTCAATGCTATTTGCCTCCTATGATAGATTGCATCAGATCATCTATAGAATAAAGCCCGCTTCGATCGCGTATCCATTCGGCAGCTTTAACTGCTCCATATGCAAAACCTTCACGATTGCGTGCGGAATGCTCCAGTGTAATTGTATCAACTTCACTGTCAAATATAACCTGGTGTGTTCCGGTGATTGAACCGCACCTGGTTGATGTAATGTTTATTTTTTCTGCTGTTACAGCTTCCTTCGGTGAACCGGCAAGAATACTTTTCTTGCGTTCCAGGGAATCAAGCAGAATATCACCAATCATTGCAGCCGTTCCGGAAGGGCTGTCTGCTTTGTGGCGATGATGATATTCATGAACTGCAGCATCATAATCTGAAAACCTGTTCATAATTATTCCTGCAGACCTGACAATGTGAAAAAATAGATTGACCCCCAGGGAAAAATTTCCCGACCAGATCAGACCAATACCTGTTCTTTCTATTATTGAAGATACCTGATCCATTTCATCATACCAGCCGGTTGTGCCTATAACAGCAGGTATTCTAAGATCCCCATAACGCCTGATGTTCGACATAACTGCCTGAGGGACGGTAAAATCTATGATCACATCAACGGCTGGCATCCCGGGTGTAAGGGCATTTAAGATTAATCCATCCGTCCCGCCGGCCGGATCAATAATAAGGGGAACTTCGTGCCCCCCGGCAAGCGCAGCCTTGTGAACCACTTTTCCCATTTGACCATAACCGGCAATTCCGATTTTCATTTCTTTCACCTCTTACTGACTGGTTGTCCAAATTGTTGAATGATTACTATTCGGCAAAACCAGCAAGGTTCCTCTATTTTTTTAAATTTGACTGCCTGATATTTTTATCGATATAATGACCGCAGCTGATTGCAACCCGGCGGTGATAATGTGCGGCAGGAAAATAAGAGAAAAAATATACCTGAGCTTGACCGGGCTGTTCTGGATAATAAAAAAAGAAAAGCCCTTGTTGAGCTTTGTGAAAAATATAAAGTTGCCCTGAGGGAAAAAGATCCGCAGGTAATTGCCCGCCTGGCTGCAATAAGCCTGCATAAAAATGAAACTGGCACCCCATTTTTTGTCGGAGAGCATTTATTGGAAACTCACCGCATCAACTGGCCTGAGCTTTCCATAACTGATTCTGAAAGCAGGCCTGTTTCACTTCAAACAGAAGCTCTGTGGCTGCACTATTTAAATAAGGCTGACGGGCATCCCTTAGAAGGTCGCTGGGTCAATTTAAGTGAAATAGGCGGTCTCTTTTACCAACAGGCCTTTCAGGGCTATTGCGGCGATGAACTGGCTGAAGAGTGGGGAGATAACATTGAAGGGCTGAGAAAAATTTGCCTTTCGATGGGCGGTTGGTCCATTCCGGGGTTAACTGATCTGGCTTTTGAATGGCGTGTATTACCCCGTCTGCCGCTGTGCCTCTGTTACCGCAAACCAATGGAAAGCAGCAAGGCCTGGGCAACTATGCTCTTTGATGCTTCCGCTCACCATTATGTTGCCGCCGATGTTGCTGCAACGGTGGGAAAAGCGCTTGCCGACAGGTTGAAGCAGAAAGAGCATTAGGAGTTTATGGTTTAATGAAATACACCCTGCCCGGACATATTGTCCCAATGAATCATGTGATAAACTATATGAGTTGGCTTCAAAGAGCAATTTGAAGAATCAGTGAAAAAAGGATGAGGACCTGCTTGCAGCTAAACAACCCGGATTTAAATCAAAATATATCAATCGATTATAGCTGGGGCAACTGGGCTTTATTCTATTTGGCCACTTTTTTATTCATGGCTAATCTCTTTGCCGCAGTTGCTATCTACCCTGCCTACAGCCTGGATATAGGCAGCAGCGCCTTTCAGGCTGGGCTGCAGAGCACCATTTTTGCCCTTGCATCGGTATTATTTCGTTTTTTTCTGGGGCCACGGCTCGACAGGCAGGGGCCGAAACCGCTGATGCTGGTCGGCATTTTTACCTTTGCCACTTCGCCTCTTTTACTGATCATGAGCCCAACTTACACAATGCTGATTTCGATGCGTCTTTACCAGGCGCTGGGGCTGGCCGTTGTTTTACCCGGCATTTCAACACTTGCTGCAGGAATGGCGCCCACCGGTCGCATTGGTGCGTACCTGGGCACAACGCGAATTTTTTTTAACCTGGGACTTTTGGCTGGCCCATCGGCTGCCCTGACGCTGATTGAAGGTGTTAGTTACAACAGTTGGTTTATCGTCAGCGCTACCAGCAGCGCTATCGCCCTGGCTGCCATGGCAGCTGTAAAAACACCACCAGTACCTTCTGTCGCTGAAATTGCTACAGGATCGTTAAACCAGATAAAAAAAGTATTCAAAGTGAAACAGATATACCCGGTTATCGGCGGTATTGCCGTATATTCATTTACATACAGCGCCGTAATATCATTCGCAGCTGTCCATATTGAAAGTTCATCACACAGAGGCGATGGTCCGCTATTTTTTGTTATACTGGGTGTTGCAGGTATTGCATCCTGCCTGGGAGCGGGAGTTCTATCCGATCGGTTCGGCCGAAGACAGGTAGGATGGCCCATGCTTGCTGTACTTGGAACAGGAGCGGCGCTATTCTATTTTCTACCCTCCTGGCCGGCACTGGTAATAATCTGTGCTATCATCCTTGGAATCGGCATCCAGGGCACATCACTGGTGCTTACTGCCTGGCTAATTGATTTGAGCAAACCTTCTCATCGGGCGACTACGATAAGTGTACAGGAAAATACCATTGACATCTTTTTTGCCCTTGGAGCGCTTTCCTTTGGCATGGCGGCCGAAGGACCCGGTCTCGGTACTGCATTTCTGGCAGCAGGGATAATGACCGTAGTTCTGATCATCCCCTTAAATAAAGCAAGCCTGGCTCTTGCCCGTCAATCTCCATAACCGGAGATCTTATTCATTAAACAAGACCAGGTAAACATTACCTTCAACTTTTTTCCCTTTTACCAGTTCACAATGCCTGAGCACAGCAATTTGTTTTTCCAGTTCCCAATCAGGAATATTAAGCGCATTAACAACCTGGTCTCGGGTTACCATTTTATTATCTTTTATATAGTCGTATATTTGTTTTTGAATTGGTAACAGCCCATCCGTTCCAGACTGCCCTGTTGCCTGGCGCAGAGCAGCGGCACCTAAATTAGAACAATGAATTTTAGGATCCGGCAAGCCACCCAGCGCTCTGACAATATCCATTTCGCTGATCGAAAAAGCCTGATCGAGAGTTTTATCTTCAGCCAGCACCGTAAGAACACTGGTAGTGGCAATTGAGGCGGGGCAGCCGCAAGCTTCAAAAACTATCTCGCTAATGCGGTTATTTTTAACCCGGATATATATGCGGATAAAATCGCCGCAATCAGGATCTCCAATGGTACCAATTCCATCTGCGTCAGGAAAGCATCCTACATTTCTGGGGTTGTTAAAGTGATCTATTAGTTGCTCTGTATACATACTTCACCCCTGAATTATTAGTTAATTCACTACTGCAAATTATCCCTGTAATCTGCTGGACGAAGGCAATTAATATATACCTATTATACTATTGTTGATCAAGGTTTCTGGCAGGAATTATTATGATTTTGCTGAATAATCTACGGGTCCAAAGAGGAAGCAGGCTTTTTTTGAAGAATACTAAATAAATGTACCAAATATTTATAATGAGGAGGAGATTATTGTGAGCAAGATCGGAGATCATGTTCAATCGGCTGATTGGAAAGCAGAAAAGCATGTACCTGTTATCGAGGTAATGGAACCTGTTAAAAAAGGGGAACCCTGCCAGGTTCAGTTAAGTGTCGGTGCCGAAATAGCCCATCCGCATACCACCGAACACCATATTCGATATATACAGCTCTTTTTCAAACCGGAAGGCGAGAAGTTTCTGGTTCACATGGGAACATTTCAGTTTGAAGCGCACGGTGAATCGGTTGAAGGAGCAAATGCAGGCAGCGCAAAATGCGAACCCAAGGTTACCGCAACTGTTACACTTGAAAAACCGGGCGAACTGGTCGCACTCAGTTACTGCAACATCCACGGTCTGTGGGACAACAGTGAGAAAGTAAGTTTAGCATAACCAATAATTCTCACCATGTCACATTGCACACTGTTCGGAACCCCCTCAACCCGTACTTTTCCCGGCAGGAAGAGGGGGTTTTGCATTAAGTTCATCATAAAAACGGGATGTGATTCATATTGAACTGGTTTGAAGTGGGAATGCTGGGCATGCTGGCCGGTGTTGTCGGGACCGGCGTCGGCGGTATGCTATCTATTTTGGTAAAAAAGCCGACACCACGTTTTACCGGAACCATACTTGCATTTGCTGCCGGCGTCATGCTTTCTATCATTTTTCTGGAGCTTATCGATGAGGCAATCGCTATTACCGGACACTGGGCTGCAATAACCGGTTTAGCCCTTGGCATGGGTATTTTTTATGTTCTGGATCATTACCTGCCTCACCATCACACTATAACCGCGGAAGATACGCCTTTTGGAGGTTACCTGAAAAAAGGAACACTGTTGGCTCTCGGAATCGGAATGCACAATCTTCCAGAGGGGCTTGCAATTGGAACCGGCTTTGTCGGTTCAGCCGAACTCGGTATATCTCTGGCAATCCTGATCGGTCTGCATAATATTCCGGAAGGGATGGCTGTAGCCGCTCCCCTCAAGCAGGGCGGTTTTAATTATGCAAAAGTAGTCGCTATTACAGCTCTTGCCGGAGTTCCGATGGGTCTGGGAGCGTTAATTGGAGCAGCAATTGGCAGTATTTCAGACTACATTCTTGGCATATCACTCGGTTTTGCCGCTGGCGCCATGCTATATATTGTCTGTGATGAGCTGATCCCCGATGCTTATGAGAGCGCAGGAGCTCACCTCTCAATTTTAGGTATCTTCAGCGGCACAATACTGGGTCTTTTGTTTACTGCCTGGTTTTGAGATTGGTTTTGAGATTAGGAAAAGCACTTGACCGATAAGAATTTAATGTATATGATCAGTGAAATAAATCCACAGAAGGATCGAGACCTGATTATTATGAACAAGCATAAGTATAAAAGAAGCAGACAGCGAGAACGTATTCTTGGTATTCTTCAAAATACCGATACTCACCCGACAGCTAGCTGGATTTACGACGAGCTAAAAAAAGAATTTAACAACCTGAGTATGGGAACTGTATACCGCAATATTAATATTCTGGTTGACCAGAAACTGGTTCAGAAAATAGAAGCAGGGAGCAGCTTTGACCGCTTCGATGCAAATACCGGTGTCCATTACCACTTTATCTGCCGGGAGTGCGGCTGCATTGACGATCTGCCGCTGGAAAAACTTCCTGAGTTAGATGATATGGTTAGAAGAGAAACCGGTTACCAGGTGGATAACCATCGACTTGATTTTTACGGTATATGCCCGGAATGCTCAAGCTCAAATCAGACCAATTAATCCTGACTTTACTGTCAAAATTAAATCAAAAAAAAGAGGCGCGAGATAACCGGCGCCTCTTTTAATTTGTTTGAGTTAAGTTCTATAGAGGTACGACGTTAGCGGCTTGTTTGCCACGGTCGCCTTCGACTGTTTCAAATTCTACGCTTTGACCTTCTTCAAGTGTTTTAAAACCATCAGTCTGGATTGCGGAAAAGTGTACGAAAACATCCACGCCCTCTTCACTTTCGATGAAACCATAGCCCTTATCCGGATTGAACCATTTAACCTTACCTTGCATGCAAAAATCTCCTTTAAAATGTGATTTAGGATTAAAAAGCGGAGTAACTCAAAACACCTTTGCCTGTCATTATGTCTGTCCTTGCAGCCGGAGGGCTAAGATCTTTTTAGTTTTTTCCTTCTTTTCAATACCAGTTTACACTATATCACAAAGATTCTTCTCTGGCAAGCAGCAGAATTAACCTTCTTCTGCTATAATCTGAATATACTGATTGCAGGAAAGGTGAAGTTTATTGCCTGAAGAAGCCAAAATCCGCAAATATCTGAAAGATTTCTCCCTTGATAAAGCAGACAGGCCCGGATATTTTCGAAAAACCGTTGAGGATGTATCAGCGTCAGGTGAAAACCGAATTAGAGTATATGTAAATGAATTCTGGACTTCGCGTCAGCGCCAGGCTGCTTCTATCCATGAAATATCCTACCGTGCCTGTTTTAAACCTCAGTTGCCTCAATTTTTTATAAACCTGCTGACGGAGCCGGGGCAGGTTGTTTACGACCCTTTTTCCGGCAGGGGCACAACCGCCATTGAAGCCGCATTAAATAATAGAAACTTTATCGCCAACGACATTAATCCTTTAAGTAAAATTCTTTGCCTTCCAAGGCTTACACCTCCTTCCATGCGGAACCTCGAAACAAGGCTCGCAGCAATACCATTTGATGACTCCATATCACCTGAGATTGATCTTTCCATGTTTTATCATCCACAAACTGAAGTTGAACTTTTAGCTCTTCGCAGCTATCTATTAAAGAAAAAAGAAAGCGGAAAAGAGGACTATCTGGACCGCTGGATAAGAATGGTTGCAACCAGTCGTCTTACCGGGCACTCAAAGGGATTCTTCTCCGTTTATACCATGCCCCCCAACCAGGCTGTATCAGCTGAAAGGCAAAGGATAATTAACATGAGAAGAAAACAGTCACCTGAATACCGCAATGTAAAAAAATTAATCATGCGCAAGAGCAGACAGTTGGTTCGCAACCTAACAGATGAACAGCTTAATTACCTGAAAAATGCATCTGAAAACGCTTTGTTTTATGAAGACAACGCTGCAGATACTTATAGAATTAAGCCAAATAGCATAGATTTAACAGTTACTTCACCCCCATTTATGGATGTTGTTCAGTATTCTGATGACAATTGGTTACGATTGTGGTTTAACAGTATCGATCAAGAAAAACTTGACAATAAAATAACTGTTGTTTCAAGGATTGAAGAATGGTCCCTGGTAATGAATGAAGTATTAAAAGAGTTGTACAGGATTACCCGTTCTGACGGGTGGGTCGCTTTTGAGGTTGGAGAAGTGAAAAGCGGCAGGATCAAGCTGGAAAACGAAATTATACCTCTTGCTTTAAAGACCGGTTTTAAATGTTTTGGGGTATTGATCAATTCGCAGAACTTTACCAAAACATCAAATATCTGGGGCATAAAGAATAACTGCAGCGGAACAAACAGCAACCGTATCGTACTCTTAAAAAAATTTACAGGGCATAGCCCTGTAATAATATAGTAGGAGGTTAGGTTTAGACATTAAGCCGCAGCAGATAAATTCAATATAAAAATACGGTCTGCTGAAATTAATTTCAACAGCCGTATTAATATTCCTGCATAAATTACAAAATTTTTTATATAAATATAATATTACGGCTATTTAAATCAAAGGCGCTGCATCGTTTTAGGGCCGTCTTTTAAACCTTTATTTTGAATTACTGCCTGGCGGGAGGAGTCATACATAACCCAGAGGTAAACAAAAATTAAACCGAGACCGCGTGTAAAAAACCAGGCGGCAACTGCAATTAAAAACCAGAAAAGTCCTTTGCTGAATTGCCCCAGGTACATATAGCCTGCACCGGGAAAAATAAGGTTGAGCAAACCGGTCAAAATTGGATCCTTGCGAAATTCTGAGCTATTTTCTTTTTCAATGTATCTTGGCATTTCTTTAATTTCCAGTGCTGAAGGATCGAGCACTGAGCGGCAATAACGGCACTTTACAGCGAAGTTAACGATTTCTTCGCCACAGTTAGGGCACTTCTTGTAAGTAACCTTATGATCATTATCTTTGCTTTCTGGCCTGCCGGCACAACCCCAGGTTGTGCAACCTCCGGTTTTTTCCCAGCAAGCACTATGGTAATTGCGCATACAAAGCCGGCAGCGCACGGAAAGATCGCCCGGCTTAAAGTCCTGACCACAAGTGCTACAATAATTTTCTTTCATCAACGATACCTCCGGTTCCATTATAACACAGAAAAACAGGAGCATATTTCGGTTTGTAAATACTGCTTGCCCTTTGTAACCCAAAAGAGGATAATTAAGTCAACTCAGCAATTTAGGGGGAATACCAGTGGAAAGCAGAGATGTAGCACAGGCAGCTATAAGCATTGCGATGACTTCAACCCGGGAAGCCGAGATGGATATGAAACAGGTTCACAGAGAAGAAGGGATTCAATCGCTGGCCGTTGATTACGGGGGAGAATTTTTAAGCTCTCTGCAAAAAGTGGTTGAAAGAGCTGTTGTGGCCTCAAAAAGAGAAGGCCTCATAGATGATTCAAGTCATTCCGATGGTGCTGTTGCCGGAGCGACCCGTGAAGCCCTTGTGCAAATCATGCCGAAAGCGCTTGGTTTGAATGTTGGGGGAAAAGTTGGAATTGCCAGGGGAGGAACCCACATAGCCGTAGCGATCTTTTTCGGGATAGGGTTATTACATAGAAATGATGTGGCAATAGGTCTCGGTCACCGGGTTGTTTAATTTATGGAACCGTCCTTAAGTTCCGTTGGTCAGATTTAAAAAAGGGGGCGACTGAAATGACCGGAAAAAAAATACTGTTACTAACCGCACTAACTTTTACGATCTTGACTGCGGGGCTTATTCTCACTTCCTGTGGAGCAGCCAGTTATATGGGCGGTGGAGACGCCACTTATGATTACGCCGTGGAAGAAAGTTATGCCCCAGCACCTGAATATGCAATGGATGGCTCTGAAGAAGGCGATATCAGCACCAAGAGGGTTAACGGTGAAGTAGGGCAAAGTTCACTGAGACATGTGATCAGAAACGGCTCTATGGATCTTGCAGTGCAGGACACCAGGGGAACAATGAGAGAGATCAGGGAAATGGTCAATGACGCAGAAGGCATCGTCAGTAACTCTTACGTCTATGAAATGCGCGAAGGTCAGTATGGTGGATATATGACTTTGCGTATCCCCGAGAGACTTTTTGACCCGTTCATGGAGCAACTTGAAACATTCGGCAAAGCAACAAATATTCAAACCAGCATCGAAGATGTTACCATGCAATATGTAGACCTTGAGTCACGGCTAAATAATCAGCTGGCCCAGGAAGCCCGCCTGGTTGAAATTCTGGATATGGCCGATACAGTAGAAGATGTTTTGGAAGTTGAAAAAGAACTCTACCGCATTCGTGGAGAAATTGAATCAATGACTGCCCAGTTGACATACTTAAAAGATCAGGTATCGTATGCAACCATAAACCTTAATCTGAGAGAGGAAACTATTCCTACAGAGGTTATATCACCGGGCGCTTTTGATAATTTCGGGAAAAGGATCCAGCAGGCTTTTATTGGAAGCATTAACTTTGTTTTAAACGCTTTTTCAGTGATTATTATTGCCTTCATTGCCATGCTTCCAGTTCTGATCCTGATCGGCTTTATAGTTCTGATCATCTGGCTGCTGGTTAAAAAACTCTCGGGACGAAGAAAGAATAAAGTTGAAGAACCGGTTGAGATTGCCGGCAAACCCAAACAATAAGAATCGGTTTAGGCATATAAATAAATTTTAAATAAAAGGTAAGAACCGCTTGTAGTGGTTCTTACCTTTTATTTATCTGAAGAATCATATCTTAAATGTGTTCAGTTTAATCAGGTTTTACTGTCTCATCTTCAAGTATAGCTTCATTCTCAAAAAGCCTGACTGTACGTTGTAAAAGTTGTAGGAGCTGTTCTCTTTCATTTTCCGGAACCCTGGACAAGTAAAGCGCCAGCAGCAGGTTGCGCTTTTCCTCCACATCCCTGAGAACTTCCAGACCTTTGGGCGTAATTGTGATCCATACCTGTCTGCGGTCTTTCTCATGTCTTTCCCTGGTAACAAGGCCCATCTTATACAAACGATTTATTAAAGCAGTAACCGCGCTTAAAGTAACGCCCAGCATGTGAGCTAAAAATGAAGTATTGCAGGGAGCTTTCCGCAGAGAACGCAAAACAATAAACTGCGTATCAGTAATTTCATCTACGGTGTAACGGTTGTGCAGGACCCGAACCCGGTAAATCAAACGGCTGACTACAAGATCAAGCTCTTTGATATATTCAATCAGTCCATCGCTGCTTATTTCAATCGCTCCCTGTTAATATTTTGTGTCGTCAACTATTCACTACATTAATTAATCTGTTACTTATTTATACCATTCATTGTATCCTCGGTCAAGACCGCTGGATTCGGTTGGCGGCAGGTTAACGTTATGTTAAAGTAAGGTAGTAACAACAGGTAGTTGATTTATTATTACTCTGTAACCTGAAAATAACCAAGAACTGTGTACCAACCGAAAGGAATTTTCATGTCAATCATCCAGGCCAAACAATTTATGAAGAGGGTTTTAGGGGCAGACTCGATCATTATACCCGCCCTGTTGTCTGCCCTGCTGCTGATACCTGCATATCCCCCTTTCGAACAGGGCTATCTGGCCTGGGTTGCATTAATTCCGCTTATCACCTACTCTCTGAAGGCAAAACCGGTTCAGGCGCTGAAGGCGGGGCTGCTCTTTGGTATTCTCTTTCACCTTTATGTTAATTTCTATCTGACTCATGTACTCTTTACCTATCTATCATGGCCGCTTGCCATTTTGGCCATGATCCTGCTGGTTCTTTATATTGGTTTGTATCATGGCCTATTTGCCCTGACCGTGAACCTGGTAAACCGTTTCAATAAACCCCTGTTCACAGCGTTTGCAGTTCCGGCTACCTGGCTGCTCATTGAATACCTACGCTCTATCGGATTTTTGGGTTATAATGTCGGCTATCTTGGCTACTCACAGTGGCAGTATCACAACCTGCTCAACCTGGCTGCCTTATACGGTTACTGGGGGCTGCCTTTTATTATCATTTTATTCCAGACTATAACTGTCTTAGCTGTTTCAAAAGTGTTACAAGAAAATAAACTGGCTGCAGCAACAGCTATATTTATACTTCTGGTAGCTTCCGGGTTTATTTTGCCCTCTATGGCGACCGTTGAAAAAGAAGATGATCTGATTTGGACAACTCTAATCCAGGGGAATATCCAGCCTACGCTGATTACGGGAGACCGCGCTGAGATCAAAGCGCTTTATCTTGATTTAACAAAACAGGCGGTTGCATCAGGCACAGATCTGGTCGTATGGCCGGAAACAGTAATAGATCTAAACTTTAATCAACGAAAAGACCACCCTGGTGAATTGACCAAAACTGCTGATGAACTTGATGTGGCGATCTTATACGGGGCAAGAATACGTGAAAACGATAAGCTATATAATTCGATTACACTGTACAAGCCAGGTTTTGAAGAGCTCTTGGTTTATAATAAAGTGCGTCTCGTGCCTTTTGTAGAATATTTTCCAGCAGAAGAAATCCTTAACAGTGTAATCAATCTTGACCTGCTGCTGGGCAGTTACAGCGAAGGCAGTGATATAACTCTGTTTGAAATAAAAAATAAACCCCTGGCAGGGATTATATGCTTTGAATCATATTTTGGGAATCATACCCGTTTATTTGCGGTTAAGGGCGCCCATCACCTCTATGTTTTAACCAATGACGCCTGGTTCGGCCGTTCAATCGGCCTCGATCAGCATGCGCAGGCAGCGGCGATCCGGGCTGCTGAAATGGGAATAGGGGTGACCCAGGTTGCAAACAGCGGCATTACCATTTCATTCGATTACCAGGGACGCGAGATGTTCCGTTCAGCCAAACAGGAAAGAGAAACATTAACTGCCTCACTGGATCTTGCCCGCCGGGACACGTTCTACAATCGTTACGGCGATTATTTCCCCGCTTTTTGGGCTATATTTCTCATGATCGGTATTGCCCTTCTTGCCTACCGTAAATTTACTTAATAAACCCTTTAATGAGAACTACCGGAGTGCCGGCATCGGCAGAACCGCTTACCAGGTCAGCAAGACTGGCGAGCACATCTTCCATGCGCCTCGGGGTTGTTCCTTCTTTCTCAAGGCTGTCTTCAGCCATTTCCTTGCAGATGCTTTCAGAAAGAATTACCTCTATCTCTTCCGCCGTCTTATTTTGCTCGTGGAAACAATGGTCAGCAAGGTACTTATATTTCAGTCCTTCACGAAAACGGTTTAAACCTTCAGTGGCGGCAAATGCAGCCCGGGGATCGGCAAGTTCGTATATTCCGCTGGAAGGATCAAGGTAAGCGCCATCACCATATATCATTACCTGAACATCAAAACCTAATTCGTCCTTAACTCTGCCCTGCAGACTTTCCACCACCTGCTGGCCATGGCGAGGCGCAAGTTTGATTCTTTCCCCGGCAGACATATTACTGCCCAGAAGCCCCCATTCGGAAGATCTCTCTCCTTCATTGCAGATCTTATCAAGGGTAATACAGTTTTCAAACCAGGCTGACAGCTTTTTCTCTGTATCAAACCGTGTATGTATATCGGCAGCGATAACCGCATCAGGATGAAGTTCCAGTGAATGGATTGGATTGTTGGATAATATCACAACCGGATTTGCTCCTTCTGCAGCTACAATATCACGATAAAACTCGATGTAACTAACGCCGGTAACAGGATGCCTGAATGAACGACCTTTTAAATCTTCATATACTATTGGTTCTTTGTTCAGGTGCCCGGCAAACTCGGGGTCAATGACCTGATTGCCGACTTCATCATTGGGATGAGAAAACTGAATCACTACTTCGCCCTGGGTCACAGCCCTTGCAATCCCCTTCAGAATCATTGAAAAACGATTACGGCTGGCAATCGGAAAAACAACTGCTATCCTGCTCTCAGGACCTGTTTTAAGTTTTTCTGTTATTTCCCGGGCAATATCATCTATAGTTATATAATTGTTCTGAGCGCGGGCTACAACAGATTCAGTGATACAAATCACGTCACCGTCATTTAGAAGTCCATCCCTGCTACAACAGGCAATCGGTTCGAAAACTTTTTCAACAATATCCATGCCGGGCAATATCACGCCCATTTTCAGGCCAAAGGCCATTGGCCCTATGTAGTCTGGTATAATTAACATAATATC
>JAHYJM010000153.1 GCA_019428945.1 Bacillota bacterium
CTTCGACTCGCTCGGTCTTCCGACATTGGCGGCGCGGAGGATCGCTTAACCAACCGAACCGCCGTGTACGGACCCGTACGCACGGTGGTGTGACAGGGAAAGCGGGCGACCGCCTACCTATGTCGATCTTGATTCGGTAGTTCGCCCCGATCGGGGTGAACCATCCTCGTTTATTTCCTCGGGCGGGCGGCCCGGTACAGGGCGGTGACGGCGAAACACGCCGCGGTGGCCAGCACGACGGACGCGCCGGTGGCGGTGTCGAGATACCAGGAGACGACGATCCCGGCGAACCCCGACAGCGCGGCGACCCCCACGGCGACCCAAAGGGCCGCGACGGCCCCCCGGGCGATGTTGCGGGCTGCGGCGGCCGGGATGACGAGCAGGGCGGTGACCAGGAGGATCCCCACGGTGCGGATCGCCGCCGTTACCACGAGGGCGACGACCAGCGCGAAGGAGAGCTCCACGGCCGGCGCGCGGACCCCCTTCGTCCGGGCGAATCCCTCGTGGATCCCCAGCAGCAGGATCCGGTTGTAGAGGAAGGCAAGGTACGCGGCGACGAGCAGGAAGAGGGCGGCCATCCACAGGAGTTCGGCGTCGGTGACGGCGAGCGGGTCGCCGTACAGGAACGACTGCAGGTTCCGCGTCAGCCCTTTCTCCCGGCTGATGATCGCGATCCCGAGGGCCACGACGGTCGAGAAGAAGACGCCGATGACCGTGTCCGACGAGAGCCCGGTGCGTCCCTTGACCAGGGTGATGGCGACGGCGACGACGGCGCCGAACGCGACCATCGTCCAGGAGGGGGAGACGCCGAAGAGGACCCCGAGGGCCACGCCGGTGAAGGCGGAATGGCCGATCGCGTCGGAGAAGAAGGCCATCCGGTGCTGGACCAGCGGGACGCCGAGCGCGGCGGCGGCGGGGGCCGTGAGAAGCAGCGCGAGGAGCGCGCGCTTCATGAACGCCGGCTCCGCGAAGGCGAACGGGAGCAACCGGTCCATCAGGGAGAACACCCCCGGGAGGATCGATTCCACGAGCCTCATTCCCCCCCGTCGTCGTGCAGGTGCCCGTGCCCGTCCGCGTGGGAGTGGCGGAACAGGTGGGCGTCGGCCCCGTACATCGCGGCGAGATTCTCCGGCGTCAGCACCTCCGTGGTCGCGCCGCTGCAGACCAGGCGGCGGTTGAGGCAGATCACCTTGTCGGCGTGCCGCGTCACCACCGACAGGTCGTGGCTGACCAGCAGGAGGCTGAAGCGGGAGTCGCGCTGGACCTTGGACAGGAAGTCGCAGAATTGCTCCTCCCCGGCGACGTCGACGCCGGAGACCGGCTCGTCGAGCAGCAGGATGTCGGGGGCGTCGCGCAGGGCGAGGGCGAACAGCACCCGCTGGAGCTCCCCGCCGGAGAGCCGGCCCAGGGGGGCCTGGAGGAGGTGGGCGACGCCGGCCCGCTCGAGGCTCTCCCTCGCGGCCTCCCGGGTGCGGCGGGAGGCGCCGAGGAAGACCGGGCGCCGCTGGGCGGAGAGCGCGAAGAAGTCGAGCACCGTGATCGGCGCGTCCGGGTCCAGGGGAAGGCTCTGTGGCACGTACCCGATGCGGGGGTCGCCCCGGCCGTGCTCCGCCGCGCGGCAGAACCGGATCTCCCCCGTGTACGGGACCTGGCCCAGGATCGCGAGGAGGAGGGTGGTCTTCCCCGCGCCGTTGGGGCCGACGAGGGCGGTGACCTCCCCGCACCGGAGGTCGGCGTCGATCCCCGAGAGGATCTCCACCCCTCCTTTCCGGACGGTCAGGTTGCGGATCTCGAGCGTGTGGAGATGGTCGGTCGCGTTCATCGGGCCGGTTCCTTTTCTCGAAGCTTCGGTATCGAATATATTGTATCCGTTCGGGGGCGGGGCGGTTTTTTGTTTCACGCGGGATCGTTCCTGCTACAATGCGTCGCAGGAGGGCGGTTGGCGTTCTACACGGATATCAGCCTGGTCTACGACGACCTGTTCCCGGTGTCGCCGGAGCAGCGAGCCCTCTTCGACTCCCTGATGGATGACGGCGGCGCCCGCTCCCTCGTCGACTGCGGGTGCGGGACGGGGTCGCAGCTCCAGCCGTTCGCCGCCGCGGGCCTTTCCTGTTTCGGCTTCGATCCCGATCCGTCGCTGGTCGCCATCGCGCGGCGGAAGCTCGCCGCGTACCCGAAGACCCGGATCGAGGAGGGATCGTTCGCGGACCTCCCGCGCCTTGCCCCGTTCCTGTCCGATCTCCTGATGTGCCTCGGCAATTCGCTGGTCCACGTTCCGAAGGCCGAGGCGTCGCGGTTCCTGGCGGACGCCGCGGGGGCGCTTTCCCGTTCCGCCACGCTGCTGCTCCAGATCCTGAACTACGAGCGGCTCCTGCGCGAGGGGGTGACCGAGCTGCCGATGATCAGCGCGTCCGAAGGGACGGTGGAGTTCCGGCGGAGGTACGAATGGGAAGGCGACCGCAAGGTCCTCTTCCGGACCACCCTCCGGATCGCCGGCGTGGACGAGCCGCGGATCGTGCGGAACGAGATCCCCCTGTACCCGATCTATCCGGAGGAGCTGTGGGAGATGCTGACGGCCGCGGGGTTCGGGGAGATCCGGTTCTACGGGAACTTCGCGCGGTCCGAATTCTCCCCCGGGTCCGAGGCGCTGGTGTGCCTCGCGAGGAAAGCGGCGTGACCCGGCGCGCGGACGGGAAGGGACTTCGCCGGATCGCGGCGGCCGGCATCGTCCTGCTCGCCGGCTGGGCGCTGGCGACGGCGGTCGTGGCCGCGAACCGCTACCAGCATCCCCGGCCCGCGCGCTCCGCCCCCGACGCCGGCGGGAAGGCGTTCGAGCACGGGTTCACCCCCGCGGATCTGCGCACCCTCCTTCAATCCGGGCAACCGGAAGGCCTCCTGCCGAACGGGAACCGGGTGACGCTCTCCC
The DNA here is from genome assembly GCA_019428945.1 of Bacillota bacterium. Lineage (GTDB taxonomy): Bacteria > Bacillota > Dethiobacteria > DTU022 > DTU022 > JAABTH01. The sequence goes on from JAHYJM010000153.1 coordinate 2,927, forward strand.
TGAACGAGGGACTCCAGGCGCGGATCTCCAGCCTGTTCCGGCGGTTCGACCCCCTGTACGGCGTGTTCGCCGCGATGGAGCCGGACACCGGGCGCGTCGTCGCCCTCGTCGGGTACCGCCGGGGCGGCGCGTCCGACCCGTGGCTGCCGATGAAGGCGATCTACCCCGCCGCCTCCCTGGTCAAGGTGATCACCGCGTCCGCCGCCATCGAGCGGGGGGATCTTTCCCCGCAGGACGAGATCAGCTACCGCGGCGGGATCTACGGCATCTCGCGCCGGGGGCTCCACGCCCGGGACGCGAGGGGGACCCCGAGCATGACCCTCGAGGAGGCGATCGCCCGTTCCGCCAACGCCGTGTTCGGGAAGGTGACGGTCAATCACGTCGGCGGGCCGGTGCTCGAGGAGTACC
>JAHYJM010000023.1 GCA_019428945.1 Bacillota bacterium
TATGATCACAGCCTGGGGAATGATTAACGTCGGGCATTTGCCTTACGAATTCACTTTTTTAGGCCCTCGGTTTGTAGCTTTGAAATATTCTATGTACATTGCGGTTCCTACGCTCGCCGGTTTGTTGGCCGCTCTGATATTTGGCTAAACTATATATACAGTATTCTCAAAGAGCAACCGTTTGAGTATGACAATTGATCAGGTTGAAATAGTTGTAATCGGTTCGGAGTTTGCCGATCTTACCGCTGGGATCATTTAATAACTGTTATTTAGTATTACCACAGGAAGAGTTGCAGCAGATTATGCAAACGTCTAATAAAATAGATTTTTCCTCACCCGCACTGTTTGAATTTAATCAGATAATACACAGGAAAGAAGGAGGGTTTTTAACAAAATGGAAGTGTTAGATAATATTATCACCAGGCGCAGCTATCGCGTATTCAAAAGTGATCCTATTTCGAAATCTGATCTGAATAAGATTATTGAAGCTGCAAGCAACAGCCCGTCTTATACCAATACCCAACCCTGGGAACTGGCAGTTGTTACCGGTAAAAAGAAGGATGAACTTGCCGGAGAGCTGCTGGGGTTGGCGAAAATGAATGCGCCAACCAGCCCTGATATCCCCAAACCGGAAAGCTGGCCGTCTGTTTTGGAAGCGCGATCAAGGGAACATGGAAAACGTAGGCTTGAAACCCTGGGAATAGCAAGATCTGATCAAGAAGGCAGAGAAAAGTTGAGACTGATGAACTATGAATTTTATGGTGCCCCCTGTGCGCTGTTTTTGTTTATGGATGGAACCCTGGGAGAATGGTCAGTTTACGATATGGGTCTGTTCACTCAAAACCTGATTTTGGCTGCTCACTCTCTTGGAATAGGTAGCTGCATTCAGGCTTCAGTTGTCGATTATGCAAAAGAAATTAAGAGATTCCTTAACTTATCTGAGTCCAATAAACTGCTTGCCTGTGTCTCAATGGGTTATCCTGAGCCTGATGCTAAACTAAATTTGTATCGCAGCGTCAAGAAAAATCCAGAACAGTTTGTGCACTGGTATGAGTGATGTAAGCATTGTCTTCCGGGTGTATTTTATAATAGAAAAATGGAACCATTGAGAGCCTTATGAAATATTTAATAAGGAAGGTGTATGTTAATGTTTAGACAATCTGTTTTGGTTTTACTGATGATTTTCGTCATGGTTATGGTTTTTGCCTGTAGCAGCGATCCGGAACCTGTTGATCCGCCTCTTGAAGGGGAAGTGGAAGATCTTGCCTCGGAATTTATCAGTAAATTGCTGGATGAAGACTATAGTAGCGCAGTTATGTATTTTAATGCCGATATGAAAAAGGCGATGTCTGAGAGTAAACTTAAACAAACATGGGAAGGTTTATTCATTCAACTGGGCTCTTATGAAGGTGAATTGGAAAAGCGTGTTGAAAGTTCGGGAGATTATGAAGCTGTTAATGTAATATCTCAGTTTGCCAATGATCAGATTAACATTAGAGTTGTTTTTGACAGTGATAACCGGGTTGCCGGGCTATGGTTCCAGAATGTGGAATAAAATTTTAATAGCTGCAGGTGTTTTCTGCCGCGAAAATTGCTTTACAGCAGGGAAATACTTAGTTAAGGAATGATGTGACAACTGTGGCTACTGCTATAACACAGTTTATCAAACCGGTATTCCTAAGCCGGTAATCTATTAAGGGTATGGTCTAATTGTTTATTTCATTGTTGCATGTTGTGCGTGAGTTAATTGTTAGCGCTCTTCAAACCAGTTTAATGTTATTCAAAATAATTGTCCCCATCAGCATTTTAACCCGGCTGCTTCAGCAGTTGGGTATTGTTGATTACTTTGGCATCATTCTTGGCCCGGTCATGGAGTTGGTAGGGTTGCCGGGGCAGATAGGCCTGGTCTGGGCTACGGCAATGATTACTAACATCTATGGAGGCATGGTGGTTTTTGCTTCCCTGGCGCCAGGGCTGGATTTGACAGTTGCGCAGGTTTCAGTGTTGGGAACGATGATTCTAGTAGCACACTCGCTGCCGGTGGAAGGCCTGATCGCCCAAAAAGCAGGAACGCGCCTAAGAGCTACATTATTGATAAGAGTAATGGGAGCGTTGCTTATCGGCTGGATTCTGCATCTTGTATATCAGTTAACCGGGGCTTTACAGCAGACCAACCAGGCGTTATGGAATCCCCTTTTGTTTGAACAAACCTGGAGTGCCTGGCTGCTTGCTGAACTGCGAAACATGTTCTATATCTTTTTAATCATTCTAACCCTGATGGCTGTTTTGAAGATAATGAAAAAACTTGGGGTAAGTGATTTGATGACCAGGCTGCTTGCTCCGGTTTTAAATATACTTGGTATAAGTCGGGAGGCAGCACCGGTTGCAATTATCGGCATGACCCTGGGATTGGGTTATGGAGGCGGCCTTATCATTCAGGAAGCCAGAACTGGTAACTTATCCAGGCGCGATCTTTTTGCTTCTGTTACCCTGATGGGTTTATGCCACAGTATTTTTGAAGATACACTTCTGATGATGGTACTTGGCGCTCATCTGTCGGGCATTTTCTGGGCAAGATTGATCTTTTCACTCCTGGTAATCTATCTGTTGGTAAAACTGATCCGGAAGCTTCCCGATAAAATTCTTGTTCGCTATCTATTAAGCAGTGTTGATTTGGTTAATGATAAGACAGTGTCAAACGGGCAAGGGTGAAGGTAGTAATTGCGGATCATAATATTATAATATTTGTGAATGGTTTATAAAAACCTTTTGTTAAAGGAAGGGATCTAAGATGACCGAAAAAGAAAGCTACCGTGCTTATCTGCAGGAACAGTTGGATGGATGGGTTGAAGAAGTTAACGATTTAAGGAAAAAGGCGGGAGCTGCAGGAGCGGAAGCCTTTAAAAACATGCCGGAACAGATTCAGATTCTTGAAAAGAAGATTGAGGAAGGCACCGCTAAGTTGAAAGAACTGGCTGAAACTAATGAAGAAGCCTGGGATTCACTTAAAGATGGGTTCGAATCAGCATGGAAATCTTTGTCAGCAGGCTTTAAGGATGCCGCAACAAAATTTAAGTGGGAAAAAGATCGGGACTAGACATATAAGCTTAAATCTTTGCTATTAGTTACAACTTTAATTGTTCCAACTGACTATGTTTAAAAAATGATCATGAAACCTACCATTTGAAACGGCAATCCCTTTACTGTTTAGATCAAGCCGGCCACCTTTATGGTCAGTGCATTGCCCACCCGCTTCTTCAAGCACAAGCATGCCTGCGGCAAAATCCCAGGTTGATAGATTGTATTCAAAATAAGCATCAAAACGGCCACAGGCCACCCAGCATAAATCCAGGGCTGCACTGCCGAAACGGCGTATACCATGAATATTTACCTCAAATAGTTTTTCTATGCTCTTAAGCGTTTTTCGCATCATGACACCCCGATCATAGTAAAATCCTGTAGCGATGATAGCTTCTTGCAGGGAGCGTGCTTTGGAAACGCTGATTTGTGCCCCGTTAAGATTGGCGCCTTTTCCTTCGATTGCACTGAACATTTCATCCCGCACGGGATCGTAAACAACTCCTGTTACAACCCGGCCTGATTGGGCATGCGCTATCGATATACTAAAGTGGGGTATAGTATGGGCGAAGTTATTGGTTCCGTCAAGTGGATCTATTATCCACAGGTTGGTCGAGTCGATATTTGCTGAAATGTCATTTTCTTCTGCAATGATGCTGTGTTCCGGGAATTGATCACGGATGATGGTGATGATCGTTTCCTGGGCGGCGTAATCTGCTTCTGTTACCAGGTTGTTTACCCCTTTTTCTGAAGCTGGTTCAGATCCAAGTTTTTCAAGGATTATCTTTCCGGCATGGCGGGCAGCCTTCTGAGCGATTTCGCTTTCTCTTTCAAACATAGTATTCATAAAGTGATCAGCTTCTTTCTCTGGGGCATTATACTGCTCCCGGTATATATTATTCTTATATGATAATCCTGGAGATAAGCAGAATAAGCAAAGATAATATTATCTGAAATCGTTAGTTAAGATATATAGGTAATAAATCTTTATTAGGCTATGAGAAGGGATGCAATAATTATTATCCCTACCATAACCACGTTTGTAATACTGTGCATCATCATAGGGTAGTAAACGCTTCCTGTTTTTTCAAAACAATCTCCATAGAATAAACCCAAAACGATTGAATAGATAACCTGAAAAGCGCTGTATCTCAGCTCGAAAGGGGCAAATGAAAAACCAACATGAGCCAGGCCAAAAACAACGGCAGCAATAATGTTGGCATAGCTCAACCTCCCATTTAATATTTTCCCTTTGATCATAAGAGCGAGCATTGTAATTGCAAAGGCTCTGAAAATTAGTTCTTCTGATGGGCCGGATAATAAGAGTTGAAAACCGATCTGCCCGATGATGTTTACTGCTGTCAGGGGATATTCGAATAGCTGAAATGAATTGGTCAGAAAAATAGTTAAAAATGCGCCTGCTGTATAAATGCAAAAAAAGAACGAAAAAGTTAGAACGTATTGCCTTCCGGTTGCTCTGTCTCCCCATCCTAAGCCATACTCTAAATTTTTAAACTTGCTCAATATAGCCATCACAGCTGAGAAAATCAATGCCTGAACGATGTGGTGAACAGAAATCCAGGCGTATGAACCATCCGGATCTACTGCTCTATAATTAAAAAGGCTTGCAACAATGCCCGAAAGTCTGGGGATAACTAGCAACAGCAGCGCCAGAAATACTACCCATGAGATTCTTTTTAGTGTAATGGTCATTATTTCTCCTTTGGGCCATTTAAAATTACTATAAAAGGTTGTAAAGAAAATGTAAAGGTCAATTATATCAGATGCAGCTGTGGTAATTAATTTGACTTTGTTTCCCCTCTCAAGGGAGGTTTATTTCTGATGAAGAAGAAAAGATCATTAAATTGGTAATGGTGTTAAACGGTAGCTATTAGTAAGATTAAGAATTGGCTAAGGGAGGTGACCATTTGACTGGTGAAAATTTAGGTTTACTCTTTCCGCAATGGCAGGGTTCAGGTGATAACCTAAGCCTTTATTATGGCAGTCAATTGATTGCAAAAGAGTTTGAAAGAGTATGCAAATTAGAGGAAGTTGCAGTCAGCCTTGAAAAGGAGCTCTGTGTGGAGAGAAATATCCGGGGCTACGAAACTATCATCAGACAGATGGTTGATACATCCGGCCTGTTAAATGAGCGAAAACCTAAAAAAGTTTTACTGGTTGGAGGAGACTGTGGAACCGAACCGATGCCTGTATCATACCTGAATAAAAGATACGATGGAGACCTCGCAGTTATATGGTTTGATGCTCACGGTGACTTAAATTTGCCGGAAGAATCACCCAGCAGGCATTTTCACGGTATGCCTTTAAGGCATTTGTTAGGTGAGGGTGACAATTTGATCATTGAAGCCTGTTTTTCTCAACTTTCACCCAAACAGGTTGTGCTGGCAGGTGGAAGAGACCTTGATAAGGCTGAAGTAAATTTTACAGAGAAGCATAATATACCAGTATTCTCAGCTGAAGAAGCCGGAGAATGCGATCCTCTTGTAGAATTAATCAAGAGAATAGGTTTTCATAACTTATATATTCATCTTGATCTGGATGTTCTAAATCCAAATTGTTTTCCTCATGTAGGCTTGCCTGCCACGGGTGGATTTAACTTGGGTCAACTGTCAGATTGTCTGAAAGCATTAGCCAAAAGCTTTAATCTCGCCGGTTACAGTATTCTTGAATTTTCACCATCCAAACCGGATGATATAAAAGAACTGAAACCATTTATAGATTTCGGGCTGCATTTTCTGGCGGAATGAAATTATTGTAATAAAACAAATCATAAGGAAGATTTTCAGGGCAATAACTTTGCCTATTCAGGTGAAAAAGAAAATATCCACTTAACCCTGTTTGAAAACAATCACATTGTATCAGAGAGTACGTATGAAGCAACGTTGGTATACCTTATCCGTCAGAACAATAAATTAAGAATAGAGCACGAGGTCCATACAATGGGGCTTTTTCAGTATAGCGCTTGGATGGAAATGTTTGCCGAAAACAATCTGACAGTTCACGAGAAAGATATGGATCACCTTTACGATAAATATTTAATTAATGATAGGCCGTATAAGCTCAAAGTGTTTATCTGTAAGCTACTTTAAAATTGCCAGAGAAGATGCATCCTGTTTTTTAGTGCACGGTGCGTGTTATAATAAACAAAAAGGTTAAATTAAAAATGAACAAAACGACAGAGTTATTCATTGAAGCAGTATCAAAATATAACCCCATTGCTATTTATATTCCCGGATCTCCTGATCCCGATGCTATTGCTTCGGCTTATGTTATAAAAATGATCCTCAAAAAGCTTAATGTTGATTCTGATATTTATGCGGAGAAGAGATTGTCGCTTCCGCAAAACCAGGCTTTTATTGATAAGTTGAAAATACCCGTCTATTTTGGGAAAGATATAAACATTAAAAAATACCAGGGATATATTGTTCCCGATTTTCAGAATAACCTGATTGAAAATGTAAGTGATGCAATACCCTGTATAGCGCATATTGACCATCACGGTAAATCTGAGCATGTGGTCGAAGCAGAGTTTTCGTTGATTAATAAAGATGCAGGTTCAACCAGTACACTGGTGGCCCTTATAATGAAATACTCAAATCTTGACTTTACAGATGATGAAAAGGGCTCAATGGCAACTGCACTTACCTTTGGTATCCAGACAGATACAGACAAGTACAAGAGTATAACAGCCATGGATCTTGAAGCTTTAATATTTCTTTCAGAATTTACCGACAGCCAAATCTTAGAGGGAATAAACAGTATGCCTGCTTCACCTGAGACGCTTCAATACTATAACAAAGCTAAAGAAAATGAAGTGGTTTATAGAGACTGGGCTTTTTATGGCCTCGGTTATCTTAATTCCAAAAACAGGGATTCTATCGCAATTATTGCAGATATGCTCCTTAATAACAGTGGCTACAACGTAGTCGCTGTATTTGCTGTTATCGAAAACCATAAAAGAAAAGAAACTTATCTTGATGTATCCCTCCGGTCTGCCAGCAGTAATGTTGATCTCAACCGGGTGATTAAGAAGATCACTCCGGATGGTGGAGGCAGAAGATATAAAGGTGCATACCAGGTTAAACTGAACTATTTGCAAAACGCTCCTGACCGGGACATGCTCTGGAAGGTAGTTGAAGCGGCTACGATAGAAACGTTACAAAAAAGCAGAGATACACTCTACATTACAGGAATTGAAAAAATTTACGGTAACGTTAAAAGCAAGGTTCTCTCCTACTTTAATAAAGGTAAAAAAGAGTTCTAATAAGCAATGGAAGCTGCCGGTTAGTGAAGCGAGTTTTTCCTAAACCGGAGGCACTTTCAGATCGCTGAGGTGGGTAATGTTAAAAATCCGTCCTTTTAAACGCAATGACTGGTCTGCCGCATGGCGGATTATTGAACCTGTTTTTCGTTTAGGTGAGAGTTATGCTTTTTCGCCTGATATTACCGAAGAGGAAGCTTACAGGGTCTGGATTGATGTGCCGGAAATCACGTTCGTTGCATTGGACAGCATTAATAGCGTTTTGGGTACATACTACATCAAGCCGAATCAGCCAGCTCTTGGCGCACATGTTTGCAACTGTGGATATATTGTTGCAGAAGATGCCCGCGGAAGAGGTATCGCATCTGCTATGTGCGAACATTCGTTAAAAGAAGCAGTCGCAAGGGGTTTCAGGGCAATGCAATACAACCTGGTTGTTTCAACCAACGAGAGTGCAGTACATTTATGGAAGAAACATGGTTTTAATATTGTAGGCACTTTACCGAATTCATTCAGGCATTTACAATTTGGTTATGTTGATTCTTACGTGATGTATCAAGAGCTGGTAAAATAATTAAGCAGCTACTTACCGCCATCGTTGGTGCAGTAGTAAGTATTCTTAAGTTCGTATTTCTTGAATACTTCACAACTTCCGCACTTGCAGCCTTTTTCTTCATTAATGCACTGGCTTTTTTCATAAGCGCAGAACATAGTTTCAGCATGAAGTTTGTCATCATTCATCGTGTCGACTAAAAGGATGATATTTCCGGGCATGGCCATCAATTTACAGGTAAAAGTATAGCTGGGGCAACTCTTACACTTACATTTCATTAAATTTTCTCTGGTTTTTTCTACTTTCGACATTAGCGCACCTCCAAATATATGATCTTTATTTTGAATTCCCTGATTCTAATCTACAATTTGTAGTCTTAAATGTCAAACAGTACAATGTTTACATTTGTAAGATTAACTGAATATTATTTCAATAATTTGTCCCAGGACATTATCGCCTTCATCATTATTTATTTTCACAATGCTTTCCCCGCTATATTTCTGTGTCAAATCTTTTGAACACTGAGTTATATTAAATTCTTTTACAGGCACTTTAAAGTGAGATGTCTTATTGATATGGGGTATAATGGAACAGATGATAAATTATGCGCTTTACTTCGCAATGCAGAGTTTGTTAAGAGGTTAATGCAATAAAAATGATAATTTACATAAGCTTGTACACACGAGATAAAGGAGATTGCAAATAGGTTCAGAATGTCTGTAATATGGAACTCTTTTGTTAAGCTGTAGTTTCCGCCAAACCGAGAGGTGGTAATACGCTTGAGAGTCAATGAAGGGAAAACTATTTCAGTGCAGGCTGTTTGTGAATCTACCGGGAGATCATGGGATGAATGGTTCACTGTATTAAATAAGGAAAAAGCTGAAGAGCTATCACATAATGATATTTTCCAACTCTTAAATGATGTGTATAATGTCCCTGGCTGGTGGGCTCAAAGCATAACTGTAGAATATGAAAGACATATTGGCAGACGAAAGGTTGGCCAGATAAGTGACGGTTATTTCCATGTATCGAAAAGTAAAACTTTAAATGGCGATATAGATAGAGTCTTTACAGCCTGGCAGAATTATGTGCATGATAATCAAGAATTTAATGGTATTGCGTTTAGCAGTGAACCAAGAGAAAGCATTACCGGTAAATGGCGTTACTGGCGGGTGAATCTATCAGATGGTAGCAGAGTTGTAGTTTCTGTAGGCATCAAAACTGACACAAAATCTACACTAACTATAACCTCGGAAAAACTTGCTGAGGAGGAAGCAATTGAGCGATGGAAGGGATATTGGAAAGAATATTTGCATGGGCTATCTTGAATTTGAGCCTGTAATGTTCATTAGATAGAACTTATAAAAACCTGATTTTTATAACTTAATTTAAACCGGAGGAGATAATGCAGACTGAAAAGGTGCTTTCTCTGCCGCTCGGCAATCAGTTGCTCTATGCTTCGGGAAGCGCTGCCTTTACAATGTTAGAGCGTTTAATCCTGCTTTATATGCCTTTTTACTATCTTCCGCCGGCTGAATATAATTTGCCTGGTTTGATTCCTGATCAAACATACCTGGGTTTATTTACAGCTCTTGGCGTTGCGCTGTTAATCGGTCGCCTGTTTGATGGCTTTGCCGATCCGATCATTGCTTCCCTGAGTGATAATTCACGATCCAGCCTGGGTCGCAGAAAACTATTTCTGGTTCTGGGCGCCCTGCCCCTGGCTGTCTCTACCGTGCTTGTTTTCAGCCCGCCTGTGTTAAATTCCCTGTCTTTGCTTAACAGCCTTTGGCTTGGCTTTATAATGGTGCTCTTTTATATCTCTTTTACTTCATACGTTAACCCATACCTGGCGTTGCTGCCTGAACTTGGTCATGATAATTCTCTCCGAATTAACCTTTCTACCATGATAGCCTTTTTCGGTTTGATTGGCATGGTAATGGTTACAGTATTATTTTCCTTACTGACCGATAATTTACAGAATTCCGGGTTTGAAATGCGTCAGGCTTACCGTTACGGAGTCATTTTATTTGCTTCTATCTCAGTAATTCTGCTCTATGCTGCAACATTTGGTTTTAATGAAAAAATTCATTGTCTGCCGGCTGAAAAACAGAGATTGGGAACCTGGCAATCGCTTCGTCAGACTTTTGCCATAAGAGCGTTCCGCATATTCTTGTGTGGAGAAATGTTTTTACAGTTTGCCATGAACCTTGTAACCTTAAGTTTAATCTATTACGCTGTTGTTTTATTCCGGCAGGAAGAACGATTTATAACTGTTCTCGCCGGGTTAACCATTGGCGGGGCACTGCTCTGTTTTCCTCTTGTTAATAATGTGGCTAAAAAGACGGGCAAGAAAAAAGTTATCACCACAGGGGTTCTGTCTCTATTTTTTAGCGGTACGGTAATCTTTTTACTTTCTTTCTATTCAACGGAGGGTATCTATTTTTATATGAGCCTGGCTATGTTTGTGCTTGCCGGTTTTCCTCTTGCAGTTTTAACGATCTTGATTAATCCCACTATTGCCGATTTAGCCCGGGCGGATTATAACAAAACAGGTCAGCGCCGTGAAGCCATGTTTTTTGGAGCGAGGGCCATACCGCTAAAGTTAACAATTGCCCTGGCCGGGGTAGTATTTGCCTTCCTCATTTCAACTTTCGGCCGTGATATTGCCCAGTCATTAGGGGTTCAGCTAAGCGCCCTGGTGGTTGCCATTGCTGCTCTTGGAAGCTATTTTTGCTTTAGAAAATACCCTGAAAAACAGGTTCTCGCTCAACTGCATGAAGAGTCGTTATAATATGTAAGTAATTCTTAATAGGAAAACCAGCCCCTGTTTGCTTTATAGTTTATCGCGAAAGGAGGGATTCTATCATGAGTGAAGATTATTCAAAATTAAAGCGTCCTAAACAAGCGATGCCGGGTTTTGTTAAACAGGCTCTGAAAAAAAGAGGATTAATGGAAGCATATAAAAAACGGCCGGCTTACCAGCAAAATGATTATCTTGGCTGGATCAACGAGGCAAAGCTCCAGGAAACTAAAAAGAAAAGGCTATCTCAAATGCTTGATGAACTTGAAAAAGGCGGAATCTATATGAATATGGATCATCCCGAATCAAAAAAATAAGTATCACCAGCATTAATTCTCATCGTAAACTTCCATCCAGTCTCAGCCAGGCTGGGTTTTTATACATGTAGATTATAAATAATCAAAGATAGGGCAATTCAAAAAATCATAATTCTGTCCTGATGAATGGAGAGGAAAATAGATGTTTAATGCACTGCAAACAGACAAAACGTATAAATTCAGGCGAACTTACCTTCATAATCTGGCAATGGTTATAGGGACTATTGCAATAATTTATTTTAGTACCATGCTTTATATTACAATTAAAATGGCTGGGGGTTTTATACCAACAGTTCATTTATTAATCATTGCAATGATCGTCATCATGGTGTTAATAGTATCCTATTCCATATCACCAGCTACCTATGTAAGAATATTGAATGGTGAGATTAAGGTGAGGCAAAAGTATTTGGGAGGTTGGAAGTCACTAAATCTTGGTGAACTTGAAACAGTTCAAAACAGGAATGAAACAATCTATCTTTTATCTACGGAAAATCTTAACAAAAAATTGGAAATTAACCTTGAAAGTCTGAATATCAAGGATGCTGAAGATCTGCAAAATTTACTTGAAGAAATCATCAGGGATAACAAAAAATCTGTAAGGTGATTTCAGCGAAAAAGATTATTTATATTAAAAAAGAGTCGTATCATTTGCTGATACGGCTCTAAAATATTAGATTTTGCCTAATTAATTTATATCAAAAAGTAAATTCTGCGATCACGGACGCTCTAACGGTAACTTCATCAGGTGTAATCGGTGTTGACGCAGAACCCATTGCCATATCTTCCTGAACCATATCATCGAGGAAACGGTAAGGAATATAATCTGTTCGTTCTTCACGAATACTGTAAAGACCTGATACTCTTACACCGCTTCCTTCCGCTATAGCTTCAGCTTTTAGGGCAGCTTGTTCTGTGGCGGCTTTTAATGCCTGCAGTAATAATTCCTGTGGATCATCAAGCTCAAAACTGATGTAGTTAATGTTGTTTGCACCAGAGGTTACTGCAATGTCAATTAAGTCGCCAACATTTTCGAGATCTCTTATGGTGACAATAATTTCATTAACAGCCTGAAATGTTTGCAGCTCTGCCTCACCGGCAGGGCGTCCTTCAATCCATTCTCGATAGCTGTATAGCCTGTATGACCCGGTAACAATTTCTTCTTCAGCCAGTCCTGATTCAAGCAGGGCTTTACGAACCGCGGTAGCCCTTTGAGCGTTTTCTTCTACTGCTTCTTCAGCCCTGGAACTGCGGGTTTCAATAGCCAGGCTTATTTTTGCCAGTTCAGGAGGGGCTGATAATTCAGCTTCCCCATAGGTCTGAATAACTTTAGGTACATCAGCCGAACCTGTGGCTGACTGATTTCCTCCACAGCCGCTAACCACTAATGCTATTATTAATACAAAAAGCGAAACATATAAGACTTTCCTGATACTCATTGTTAATAGCCTCCCTGTTTATATCCAGTTAACTATCCCATAATCAATATAGCACCAAATAGCAAAAATGTAAATAAAAGTTATTAATTTATTATTTCATTCCGTTCACCTTCTTATTAAGGTGACAAATAAATTGCATAAGTGGTTTCGTTGAGCTTAAATTAAAAGTAATGTGGCGTTTGATGCTTAAAAGTAATAAAATGGGGGTTTGTGAAATAGATAATATATCCCAGTTGTTGACAGAATATAATGGCAGTAGTATACTATATCTATAGAATTTGTTTTATAATATTCCAAAGGAGGTTTATCAGAATGATTGAAGAAAGCAGGCATGAGAAAGTTTGCCCGTTATGTAATAAGGTTTTTTATCCTGAAAATAAGGTCGTTCAAAAAACCTTCTGCGGAGAAGAAGTTGTTTGCGCGCCAACAGTTGAGAAGCGCAGCAGTTCCGAATGCCGGGTGTATGATTTTTGCTCAGAAGAGTGTGTTGCTGACTATACTGAAAAAACACCTGAATGCACTTATGAACCAGGGTGGAAAAAACTGATGGGTAAAATTAACAAAGTTAGTCGTTCCAGCGGAATTGCAGGAGCCAGGCCGCACAGCATACGTTCAGCCTGTAAGTAGAAATTTATGCATAAAACCAGTAGGGGTGGAGATATCATTTATCTTTCCACCCCTGCTGGTTTTATTAATTCTTGTCAGAGACTTTAATATTAATTATTTCATCGCTCCAAATCTCTTTGAGCTCAATAATCCACTGGTTATCCTCATTGTCATCCTCAATCAAACCAGCAGAAGTATCAGGTGCGCCAGGTATCAGACTAATAATGGATTTGGGAAGCGCCACCCCTGTAGTGGCAGATCAGATTTAAAGAACGGTTTGGGCAGAGTAATTATTGCTACCGCCTAACCTCAGCGTCGTTAGTGTACCCCCGGCTTTCCCAGTAACCTTTATATTCCAGGTCGGCCGATATCTCAATTTCAGTGACCCACCGGGCCCATTTGTAACCCAGTTTATCTTCAGCAATAACTATAAAAGGAAAGCCCAGTGAATCCGGTAATGTTATACCGTTACTTGAATAGGCCAGAAGCATATCCCTCTCTTTAATAGTTTCAAGAGGTAATGAGGTTGTGTAGCCGTCAACACAGTGAAAAATTGCAATCTCGCCGCTTTCCAGCACTTCTGCATCCTCTAAAAGGTCTGTAATCCGCACACCTTCCCACAAAACTGTCGCATCCCATCCTTCAACACAGTAAAGCGTGATCAGTCGTTGATAACTATCATTTTCCAGAATCTGATCATAGCTGTATGCTAAAGGCTTTTCAACCAGGCCAGTAATCGATAGGTTATAGCTGCCAGGATCAACCTGCTGTATGCCTGATATGGAATTATCCCTGGGGCCGATCGACGGGTCGAGCCGGACTCCTTCATAATCCCTGATTTCCATTTCTTTGTAGCGGTTTTCGGTCGCCTGGGAAACTGAGTCAGGTTCCTGATCGGAGATGCTATCTGACAACCAGTTTCCAGTAATGCCCAGGTACAGGACAACAGCGGCCAGGATTATTCCTGTTAAATAGATTAACTTTCGCTGCATTAACTCACCTTCTTAAATCTGACAATATTATTAAATATCCTGAAGACTTTTTGCTATTTCTATCACTTGTTCCCGATATGCAGGAGTTTGCTTTCTGATATAGTAATCAAGGCATTTACGAAGCATCAATTCTGACTCCGATAAATCATTTACCTCAAAGCTGCTGCTGAAGAGGTTACGTTTTGCCAGCGCTGCTATTTCGCTGATTTCCAGAGAACCGAGAACTTTAAGAATTTCTTTTTCTGTTAGCTGAGCGTCGTGAAGAAGATCTTCAAGATCACTTAATGAATGGATATTCTCCTTTATGATTAATATTTTATCAGTTGAGTAGCGGCACTGTAAAATTTCATCAATAACTTTGCGGTACTTTTCGTCGTCCATTTTCCCGCCGAATGAAAATGAAAAGGAAGACCTGGTGGCAGCTTCGCTGTATTTGCAAGTGACAAAGACCTTGTGCAGTGCATCGTTGTTAAAAGCAGTATAAATATTTGATATGACTGATGGAAGATGTTTCCTAAGATACTGCTGAAGGTACCTGTTTTCCGGGCAAAACTGTTTTTCAAGAAGCTCATATGCTTTTTGTATAACTGTGTTAAGTTCATTTTTGCTTATAGGACTGTACCTTTTAACGAGTTCGCGGATTTGTTCCGCTGTAATGTTTAGTTCAGCAGCAGGGTTATTTGACATTATGCATCCTAATGCATTAGTTAAAACATGATCGCAAATATTAATTAATAAATCTTCATACCGGTCATCAAAGCCGCTCAGCAAACAGTGTATTTTCTCTGCCGGAAATAATCTGCAGAATTCATTTTCATAAAAGAAACCTTCAATATATTTTTGGATATATTCAATCCCGGCAAAATGTCCGATGGGATTACATAATTGATAATCTATTGCAGCTGGTATTTCATGAGCTTCAAAATCAGGGTTGTAGCCGACAAAGAATTGGTTTATCCCTTCATTTATGGTTGAGTTGTAGAATTCATTTTTTGTAACAATCCGGTTATGCCTGGCCAGTATAAGAAGATGTTTTGCAGAATGAAGCTTTGCGCTGATCAATCTTCTGCCCTTAGTATAAATATCGCTGATTGATACAGTTTTTAATTCAGTGATCATTTCGCCGCTACCCGGTATTGACTTAAGGTAGAGACCAAGAGTGTAAAGGTTCGACTGCATGATGCTTTCAGCGACTTCAACCCTGATGGAGCTGCTGTATCCCCGATTATACTGCTCCACTTTTAGCGCAAGAAGCTCAAGGCATTGATTCTGCAGATTTTCTACTTCGGTATCTGCCAAAAGGTTATGTTTAAACGCTGCTTCAAGTAAAGACTGAAAGAAAAATTCATCGTTTAGATCGGTTCGGTTGATTGTATGATATTTTTCCAGATTAGACATCCTTATCCCCACCGTCATCTTCCGGCCTGTACCTTTCCGGGTAAACCTGGCTTTCTCCATATCTCAGGCTCCGGGCCATATTGGCCAATTCCCGCCCCGAGAGGAGATCAAGAGAGCCCTGGCATGCTCCGTTAAAGTTTTTTTTCATGAATTCAATCAATGCATCATCGCTGACGAGATCAAGGGTTTCATTTTTATAGAAATAAAAAATTTCGATTAACTCACGCAGTGTTTCCGCGTAGTTTTCCAGAGTGATGAAAGGTGAATCACTGAATTCCCTGATTAAAATCTCAATCACACCGCCTCCGAATTCTAATCTGCCATTGGCAACAAGGGTATTGAAGCGGGTTTCAACCAATTCAACTATTTCATTGCGGCTTAATATTAATCCATGCGCGGCTGAAAGATCGTTACATTTTTCTATTGCCGAGATGGCCTGTTTTTTTATTAGCGTGGACGAGAAGGGGATTACCTGATAAGACAATTTAAGTCGCCTCTTTTTTGTGGCTTCCGGTTATTAACCTGCCTCTGGTAGCTTAGACCAGTTAACAGTCTCAGCTCGACCGGTTAAAAATAATTCGTAATGAACTTACTTTTATCTATATTTGAATATAGCACATATAATTAATATTCGCTTGCCGATTAAGGTTCCCCCTTCAATTCTTAACGCGAATTCATTTGCCTATCGCTTTGTTGTAGCATATAGTTCATGATGATATAATCCTACAGGGATATTTAAGTTTATACGGGGGAGTACCTATTGAAACCAGAAAATATAAGGAATTTTTGCATTATAGCCCACATAGACCACGGCAAATCGACTCTGGCCGACAGACTGCTTGAAGCGACCGGAACTCTTACTGCCAGGCAGATGAAGGAGCAGGTCTTAGACCAGATGGATCTGGAAAGAGAACGGGGCATAACTATAAAACTGCAGGCGGTGCGCCTGGCTTACAGGGCATTAGACGGGGAGGATTATATTCTTAACCTTATTGATACCCCGGGGCACGTTGATTTTACCTATGAGGTATCAAGAAGCCTTGCAGCCTGTGAAGGGGCTATTCTGGTTGTAGATGCTGTGCAGGGTATTGAAGCGCAAACTTTGGCCAATACCTACCTGGCACTGGAACAGGATCTTGCGATCGTTCCGGTTATCAATAAAATTGATCTCGATAGTGCAGACCCCGATCGGGTTAAAAAAGAACTGGCTGAGGTGATCGGGATTGATGCAGAAAATGCTTTAGAGGTTTCGGCTAAAAAAGGGATTGGTATAGATGAAGTCCTCGAAGCAGTGGTTAGAATGGTGCCGCCTCCGGCTGCATCTGATCCTGAAGCACCTCTGAAGGCTCTTGTATTTGATTCGCACTATGATAAATACCGTGGAGTTATCGCCTACATCAGGGTAATGGAAGGCCATGTCAGCAAAGGTGAAAAGATTAAATTTATGAACACAGGAAAAATCTTTGAAGTAACAGAAACCGGTGTGTTCCGGCCGGGAATGGAACCGACAACAGCCCTTGCAGCCGGAGAAGTTGGCTACCTGATGGCGTCAGTTAAAAATGTCGGTGACGCCCAGGTGGGTGATACAATTACTGCTGCGGAAAATCCTGCGGCACAGGCCCTGCCGGGCTATCGCAAAGTTGTCTCAATGGTCTTCTGCGGTCTGTTCCCTCAGGACAGCAATGATTTTGTAGCCCTTCGCGAGGCGATTGAGCGGCTAAAACTTAATGACTCAGCCCTTACATATGAACCTGAAAAGTCAACTGCCCTGGGGCTTGGTTTCCGCTGTGGTTTCCTGGGTTTGTTGCACATGGATATAGTCAGGGAAAGACTCGAACGGGAATATGATCTTGATCTGATCGTTTCGGCCCCGAGTGTTGTATACAGGGTTCATCTCAGAAACGGTGGTGTAATCGAAGTTGATAATCCTGCCCTGATGCCTGCAACTGATGAGAGGGTGGCTATTGAAGAACCTTATGTGGATGCTTCCATCTTAATACCTGCAGAGTATATGGGGGCAGTGTTGGAACTCTGTCAGGAGAAAAGGGGCGAATTTCGCAATTCAGAATACCTGGAGTCCGGAAGGGTAAGAGTTTCATATTTGTTGCCCCTGGCAGAAATCATCTATGATTTCTTTGATTTACTTAAGTCAAGGACCAGGGGGTATGCCTCGCTCGATTATCAACTGCATGGATACAGGGAATCAAAGCTGGTTCTGATGGATATTCTTGTTAATAACGAAAAAGTTGATGCGCTCTCTTTCATAATTCATGAAGAGAAAGCTTACCCAAGAGGCCGGGAAATGGCCGAAAAGCTCAAGGATATAATACCGAGGCAGATGTTCGATGTGCCTATTCAGGCAGCTGTTGAGAACAAGATTATCGCCCGGGAGACAATTAAGGCGTTGCGTAAGAATGTCACAGAAAAACTTTACGGCGGAGATATTACCCGTAAGCGAAAACTTTTAGAGAAGCAAAAAGAAGGTAAAAGAAAGATGAAAAAAATTGGACGGGTTGAAATCCCCCAGGAAGCATTCACAGCTGTTCTAAAGGTAAAATAGTTTTAGGCAGAGTAAAATAATTTAAATACGATTGAAATATTGAGTAGAAGTTGAATAAAAAAACTGATAAAATAGTTTCTGTTCGGCTCAATACAGGTATATGGAGAAATAACGTGGAAAAATTATCTAAGCTAAAAACCCCTCTGGTAATACTGGTGGCTGCAACAGGGATCAACCTTACTCTGGGTGTTTTATACTCATGGAGTATTATATCGAAAGACCTGGTTTTAGTCCTGGGATGGAGCAACAGTGCTGCCTCGCTGCCCTATACGGTGGCAATTATTGTTTTTGCTGTGGCGCTTCTGATTGCCGGCAGGCTGCAGGATAAGTTGGGGCCAAAACGTTTTGTTGTTGCTGGAGTAACTCTGGTCGCACTTGGTTTAATTGCATCGAGTTTTAGCAGTAGTCCTGCCCTGATGGTCATTTCATACGGTGTTCTTGTAGGAACAGGAATTGGTTTTGGTTATTCATGTGTTACCCCGGCAGTGATGAAGTGGTGGCATCAGGATAAAAAAGGTTTGGTTACTGGTATAGTGGTCGGTGGTTTCGGTGTTGCATCGGTTTATGTCGCTCCGATTACAACACTGCTGCTTCAGAACTATGGATTGTCTCTTACTTTCAGGATTCTCGGTATTTTTGTGCTTTTTGTCGGGCTTCCACTCTCAATGATGATCACGAATCCGCCTGAAGGATATATCCCTGCGGCTCCTGTTCTTAAAACAAACGTTGGAGAGAAGCCTAAAATTAAAGCCCGGGATTTTGAATGGAAAGAAATGCTTAAAACACCTCAGTTTTATATCCTCTGGGTTATGTTTGCCCTTGCTTCTTCTGCCGGGCTGATGATTATTGGCAGCATCTCAATTATTGCATCAAAGCAGGCTGGTTTCGAGGCCGGATTTCTGCTCGTAGTTTTACTGGCTATCTTTAATGCGGCAGGCAGAATCGGCGGAGGGATGCTTTCTGATAAAATCGGCCGGATTAAAACCCTGCAGCTAATGATCATTTTGCAGGGACTTAATATGCTGGCTTTTACTTTTTATTCAACCCCTCTGACTATAGCGATTGGCACAGCTGCCGCCGGCGTGGCTTATGGATCTCTGCTGAGCCTTTTCCCATCGATTACATCAGATTATTACGGGATGAAGAATTTTGGACTTAATTACGGAATTCTATACACTGCATGGGGAATCGCGGGAGCTATCGGACCTGTAATTGCCTCGGCAGTTGCCGATGCCACAGGTACTTTTATCATGGCTTACATGATTTCAGCCGGTTTATTAGCTCTTACGCTGGGATTGAATTTTATTCTTAAACCGGTTAGCATAAAGGAAGAGTAGAAAGAAAAAGAAGCAAGAAGCGCGGAGGTATTTTTAATTATTTTGCATTCAAATAATTTAATATTCAGTTTAAATGGTAGCATGGATATAGGATAAATACCCGGTGTCAGGTATCAGTTTAAGCGCGATTCATTGGTGGTGTCACCTGGATCATCGAGATTAGCCCGGGTTTTAGAAAATAGTTATGTTCTTTTAAATAAAGTATAGCGCTCAGCAGGCTTTGCCGTAAGGCTGGATTATGATAATATATATTAGTCCGGCAGTTGGTTAAGCTAAGACTGGCCGGGCAATATTTTTGTGAGGATACAGATGATCGAACCGACAGACCGCAAAAAAATGGTAATGGCTGATATATCACTGGTCTTTGTAGCCCTGTTTTGGGGCTCTAACTTTGTGATCATGAAACATGCCTTCGAGGTTATTCAACCTTTTACCTACCTGGGTATTCGCTTCAGCCTGGCTGCTGCTCTCCTGGCTATTATTTTCTGGAAGAGGTTAATAAAAGCGCCGCTTGGTGATTACCGGGCAGGCTGTATTATAGGTATATTTCTTTTTACCGGCTATGTTTTCCAGACCGTTGGTCTTCTTTATACAACTCCGGCCAATTCCGGTTTTATTACCGGAACTGCCGTAGTCATAGTTCCCTTTCTCTACTTTATAATTACCAAACGCTCCCCCGGCTGGTGGGCATTTATTGGAGGCGGCTTAGCTGCTATCGGGCTTTATCTTATGTCTGCCAACGAATCTATGGGACTTGGTTTTGGTGACGGGCTTACCCTAGTCGGCGCATTTCTGTTTGCCGGTCATCTTATTGCAATAGCAATTTATGTGAAACAGCGTGATCCAATAGTTTTGGCTGTTACCCAGATAGCTGTAACCGGTTTGGCAAGTTTTATCGTTGCCCTTGTTATAGAGCCGACTTCCGGCATGTTCAGTCACCCGATGATCATTTGGGGAGCCATTCTATATGCAGTAATATTCTGCACAATTGGCGCTTTTGTGACGCAGACGATTGCCCAGCGTTACACTTCGCCCACACATGCCGTTCTGATTCTTTCGACAGAGGCAATATTTGCCGGGTTATTTTCCTTTCTCTTCTGGAGTGAAGTATTCACGGCTCAGAAAGTAAGCGGGGCGGCATTAATTCTCGCCGGTATTCTTATTACTGAGCTTCGGCCGGTTTTAGCTTCAAAACTTGCCGCTTACCGGGCATCAGCCACCAGGAGAGGAATTCCACCGATAGATTAGAATTATTCTCTTGCTTCTTATAAGGGGGTTCCGCTTTGACCGCTTTAGAGAATAAAGGCCTCCTGCAAAGCAATATGCATTTTAATATTCGCTGGATGATGTGGTTCTCACTGATTCTTCTGCACCTGGTCACTTCATTTCACCGGGTTTCTTTCAATGTTGTTGCCGACTTATTAACTGCAGAATTTAATCTAACCGGGGCCGGACTGGGAAACCTGGCTGCAGCTTATACCTACATGTATGTTTTGATGCAAATACCGGGCGGTATCCTGGTTGATCGGTTGGGGCCAAGGCGCATAGCCCTTTTAACGGGCCTGGCGATGGCGGTAGGTTCAATCATGATCGGCTTCGCTCCAAGCGCTGCTTTTGTCTTCCTCGGTCGCATGCTGGTCGGTTTCGGCGGCTCAGTTGTTTTGATCAATATTTTTAAATTCCAGGCTGCATGGTTTCGCTCAACCGAATTTGCGACGATGTCGGGGTTTGCCCTGCTCATAAGCACGAGTGGTGCGCTATTGGCGGCGACTCCTCTGGCCATCGCTGTAAGCGCATACGGCTGGCGTACATCTTTTATTGCTTTTGGTCTGATGACAATACTGGTAGCAATTTTTTGCCTGATCATTGTCCGGAACAGTCCCGGAGTAAAGTATGGCGTCACGATCAACAGGCCAAATGAAGAATCAGTAAAGGATGAACCTGTAAAATTTAATCTGCAGGCAGTTAAAACTGTTTTATCAAACCGCAGGCTGTGGATCCCTTTTCTGATTAACCTTGGCACTTACAGCGGCTTTGTTGTTTTTGCCGGAACATGGGGGGTTTCATACCTTGTTCATGTTTATGGTATCGGTATTGAAGAGGCTTCAGGTTTTATGGTGGTCGCTTACATCGGTTACATGGTGGGAGCGCCCTCTGCCGGGGCAATATCGGATCGAATCGGCTCCCGGAAAACACCTGCCGTGGTGTTGATCGGTTTAGCAGCTCTTTTCTGGCTAGCCCTTGCTGCCTGGCCGGGTGGTTTGCTTCCTCTCTGGCTGATCTACTTTTTATGTGTTCTCCTGGGTTTGGGGGGCGCAGCAACTGTACTCAGTTTCCCCATGGCCCGTGAAGTTAGTATTCCCGGTTATACAGGCTTGGTGACGGCTGCAGTAAACCTTGGAGTTTTTCTCGGTATGGCAATATTACAGCCTCTTTTCGGTTACATCCTGGATCAGGGTTGGCAGGGTTTAATATTTGACGGTGCCCGAATTTATCCATTGGAAGCCTACCGGATAGGTTTTGTTGTCACTTTTATTTTTGCCGCCCTGTCGTTTGTAGCAACTCTTTTTTACCGTGAAAGCAGAACGGGAGAGAAAGCTTAATGAAGAAAATGACATCCAGGGAAAGAATTATGGCCGCGCTTGCCCTGAAACAACCGGATCAAATCCCTTTTGCAGACGATGTGGATCCTGCTGTCAGGTCTATGGTTATGCAATCTAAACTATACAGCGCACCTGATTTTTGTCGCAGAATGGGTTTCGATGCTCTTGATTACCGGGGCAAGGAGTACTGGTCGCCACTTTTTTGTAAGACTGTATTTAAAAACGGACACGAATTTCAGCTTGACGGCATGATCAAAAGAGAAAGCGACCTCAATTTAATGATTTTTCCTGATCCATCGGATGCCGGCTTCTATGATCCGATTAAACGTTATGTTAATAAATATGCCGGGGAAGACTTGGCAATTTTTCTCTATATGGCCTGGGGTATGGATTGCGTGATCAGTTCAATGGGTTTTGAAGGATTTTCAGAAGCTTTATATGACAACAGAAAGCTTGTAGAAAAAGTGCTCGACCGATACACAGAGTGGAACAGCGCTATAGTTGATCGCTTAAATTCAGTGGGAATCGATTTCATTATAACCTATAATAATATTGCTTTTAACAGCGGACCGCTATTTTCTCCCCAGGTTTTACGAGAGATATTTTTGCCGAAAATTAAGTTAGTTGCAGGTGCCTGTAAAATTCCCTGGGTATTTCACAGCGATGGTGATATCAGTCCGATTATGGAAGACCTGCTTACCCTGGGCATGAACGGTATCCACCCGGTTGATCCTTTAAGCATGGATTTGCATAAAATCAAAAAGCAGTATGGTGAGCGAATATGCCTTTGGGGGAATGTTGACCTGTCATATGCACTGACAAGAGGGACCACTGCTGAAGTGGAGGCAGAAGTGATAAGGTGTATTAAATCAGCCGGCCCGGGCGGAGGATACATCCTGGGAAGCGCCAACTGTCTGCCCGGCTACGTTAAAAAGGATAATGTGCTGGCCATGGCCGGGGCTGTAAAAAAATATGGCAAATACCCGCTTAAGCTCTAAATGTTATAATTGTGAAAAGGGGAGGCGATCTGGTGGAAAGGGAAATCAGGGAATATGCCCTGGAAATAGGTTTTGATGATGTTGGATTTACAACCGCTGATCCATTTCCTCAACTGATTAGCGCTCTGGAAGAGAGAAAAGAAAGTTACAGCTGGATCAGTGAAGGGCTGCTGCAGCTTGCACATGTGGCTGATCCCCGTTTTGTTCTCCCCTCGGCCAGGTCAATTGTTGTCCTCTTATACGATTACTACAAGCAGGCTTATCCCGAAGAACTTCTAGGCTTGATCGGCAAGGCATACCAGTCAAGATTGTATCCAGGGAAAAAGCGCTTATTCGGAAGCCGCCTACGTCTGATCAGGGAGTTCCTCCAAGAGAAGGGAATGGAAGTCGGTATAAGACCGGCTATGCCGGAACGCCAGGCGGCGGTTCGGGCAGGGGTAGGCAAATTTGGCTGTAATACTTTTGTTTATGCCCCTGGCAGGGGTAGTTATATTGGAATTGTGGCAATGGCCGTCAGCGCTGAATTAGATCCGACCTGCGCAGATGCCGAATCAGGATGCCCTGATGATTGCCGCCGCTGCATTGAGGCCTGCCCAACCGGAGCGCTCTATGCTCCATTCAAGATGGATCCCCTCCGTTGCATTGCTTTCAACACTTATGGTGCCGGAAATTTTCCCGGCGCACCTGAAGATATTCCCAATGATATCCGTGAAAAAATGGGCTCATGGATTTATGGTTGTGATCTTTGTCAGGACGCATGTCCCAAAAATCAAAAACGCTTGAAACAGGAACTTTTACCTGATGTATACCTGGAAGAAGCAGCGCCGGGGTTTGCACCAGAGGTACTACTTGGTATGGACGATCGCTATTTCAGGGAAAAAGTACAGCAGCTTCTTTATGGTTACATCTGGGAGAAGAAGTTTATCCAGCGCAATGCTGCCATTGCTCTTGGCAATCGCGGAGATGATGCTCATGTCGGACTGATCGCGGATACGCTTAAAGATCCCGAAGATGTGGTCCGCCGCTACTGCGCCTGGGCTTTGGGGCGCATAGGCGGGCTAAAAAGCCGAAAAGTCCTGGAAATGGCGCTGAAAAGAGAAGATTTACCGATTGTGAAAGAAGAGATTAAAGAAGCGCTCGGTAAAAACTGACCAGGAAGATCTAAAGCTCTAAAGCGACAGGGTTAAAACAGGGAGGCTTAAAATGGATAAGTTGATCATTACGGTTGCGCCAACAGGAAATGTGCCGACCAGGAAAACAAGTCCTTATCTGCCGGTAACTCCCGAAGAGGTTGCAGATGATCTATTCCGCTGTTACAAAGCCGGAGCCTCTGTTGCCCATATTCATGCCAGGGATGAACAAGGCAAACCTTCAGCCGACCCGGATCTGTTTCAGGCAATTAGAGAGTTAACCAGGGATAAATGCGACATAATAATTCAGTTTTCAACTGGCGCGCGTGCCGGTAAGAGCGCTGATGAACGCGGTGCCTGTATAGCTTTAAGGCCTGAAATGGCCAGCCTTTCAACGGGATCAACAAATTTTGCCCGTTCAGTTAATTACAACCCTCCGGAGCTGATCAAAGATCTGGCCGGGCGAATGACGAAACATGGCGTTAAGCCTGAAATAGAGGTCTTCGATCTATCAGCTCTTGAGTACGCTATCTACCTGGCCGGCAGAGGAATACTGGAGGAGCCCATGCATATTAACCTTGTTTTGGGCGTACCCGGTTCTCTTAGCGGAAGCCCCCGCAATTTATTCTTTTTGGTGGAAAGTTTGCCTGCCGGTTGCACATGGTCTGTAACAAGCATAGGCAGAAACCACCGGCAGCTAAGCGCGCTTGCTCTTATTCTCGGTGGGCATGTTCGTACCGGTCTGGAAGATGTCTTGGAACTGGAAGCCGGAGAGCCTGCTTCAAATCTTAAACTAGTGGAAAGAATCGTTGCTTTGGCCCGTCTTTTCGGTCGTGAACCTGCTACACCGGCAGAGGCCCGCACTATTCTGGGGTTACCTGCACTTTTCTGAGATTTTAAATATTTTCTGAGATTTTATTGACACAACAGGCGCTGGTAAGTTAATATTGGTATTAAGAAAAGCAGTTTTAGTAACATCTTTTTTAACCTGCTGCTCATAGCTGACAGATATGAGGGAGCACCGGGGTATTGTCCCGCGTGCTCTTAATTTATTTTCGGAGGGGAAAAGATGCAAATAATCAGTAAGCGTGCAAACCTTGAGGCAATCAAAGCTTACATACCCGGTAAACCTGTTGAAGAAGTGGAACGTGAACTG
>JAHYJM010000154.1 GCA_019428945.1 Bacillota bacterium
GCATTGGATATGTTATTACCCTGTAATACCTGCAGCATTGGAGGACCGGCTGTGCCTGCCGGCTCACGATCATCTGAAGTTCGTTCAATAAGGCCTGTATCTGCGCAAATACGATACGCATATGCATGATGAGTGGCATCAGGAAATTCTTTGCTGATATTAAAGATAATTTCCCTGGCTTGCTCTTCAGTTTCCGCCGGCGCAAGGGTGGCAATAAATTTTGAGCCCTGTTCGTTAAACTGCCTTCTTAATATATTTTTTGGGGTATTAAAAATAAAGTCAGTTGTCATTTTTTTGATCATTATCCTCTTGCTCAATATTTTTCGCCCTGATCCTTTTAATGCTGTCAAGATAATCCCGAATCGCTTTTTCACGACCCTGACCGGTTGGTTTATACAGCTCTGTATTCTTGAGGGCAGGTGGAAGATAATCCTGATCAACATAGTGTCCCGGAAAATCATGGGGGTAACGATACCCTTCGCCGTGACCCATTTTTTTGGCACTTCTATAACTGCTGTCCTTAAGGTGAATGGGCACCGGCCGGTTTTCCTCTTCTTCAATCAACCCGAAGGCTTTATTTACTGCCAGGTATGAAGCATTGCTTTTAGGCGATCCAGCCAGGTATGTTACGGCCTGGCCCAGAGGGATTCTTCCTTCAGGCATCCCGATCATCTGAACGGCCTGGGCTGCAGCGAGCGCCAGCGGCAGTGCGTGAGGGTTAGCATTTCCCACATCCTCGGATGCGCTGATAATTAAACGCCTGGCAATAAACAGGGGATCTTCTCCGCCCTTCAGCATTCTGGCCATCCAATATAAAGCGGCATCGGGATCTGAACCCCGGATTGATTTGATGAAGGCGGAAGCCATATCATAATGGTTGTCTCCCTGCCTGTCATATGACAGCAGCCTTTTTTGGATCGCTTCAGCTGCAGTATCAATATTAACATATATTCCCTTCTCGATTTTTATGCCAATTAATGCTGCTGTTTCCAGGGCATTTAAAGCAGACCGGGCATCACCATTGGCTTTATCAGCCAGGTAGTTTAACGCTTCTCCGTCAATTTGCAGGTTAAGCTTACCCAGGCCGCGCTCCTGGTCATCAATTGCTGTCTGAAGCAGCGTTAGGATCTCTTCCCTGCTGAGCGCATCAAACTGGAATAGCCGGGTCCGTGAGAGCAGAGGCCCGGTAAGATAGAAAAATGGATTTTCTGTAGTAGCCCCGATAAATATTACTGTACCCTCCTCAATTGCGGCAAGCAAAACATCCTGTTGAGCTTTGTTGAAGCGGTGAATCTCATCAATGAATAGTATTGTTCTGCGGTTATGCAGAGACCAGTTATCCCTGGCCCGATCAATAACCTGGCGCACGTCTTTTACACCGGCGGCAACAGCATTGAGCTGATTAAAATCTGCACGGGACGCTGCAGCGATAATTTTAGCCAAACTGGTTTTACCTGTTCCTGGAGGTCCGTAAAAGAGCAGTGAAACAAGACGGTCGCCCTCTATCATCGCACGGAGAGGTTTACCTTTTCCTAAAATATTTTCCTGTCCGGCAAATTCTCCAAGCTTTTCCGGCCGCATCCTCTGAGCCAAAGGGCCTTCTTCTCTTATTTTCTTTTCCCAACCCAGTGTGATTAAATCCAATTTATATCCCATCCCGAATTTATATTAACTGAATGAAAAAAGCACCCCTATCCTGCACTTTTAAAGTGCGCAAAGGAATGCTTTTATCGTGCTTCTTCTCATGTCGCCGGGTTATGCCGGAACGAACTTTAATAATTACTCTGTTTCTTCTTCAGCAACCCTGTCTACAGCGGCACGAGCGAATTTGAGGTTAAGGTTATCGGCAACCCGCAGGGAGATTATGGTATCATCAATCTCCTTGATAACGCCGTGGATACCGCCGATAGTTACAACACGATCACCTTTTTTCAGGTTTTTAAGCATCTCCTGGCGCTTTTTCTGCTGTTTTTGTTGAGGGCGAATCAGCAGAAAGTAAAAAATTACGAATAACAAAATCAGTGGAACAAATGGACCTAATGATTCTAAATTCACTTAACTACACCTCCATACATTTTTCTTAATTCTGGGCTGACTTCACGGTAATACTTTTCAAAACGATCTTCTGCCAGAGCTTTCCGGATTTCTTTCATCAGGCCGCCTAAATAGTAGAGATTATGATAGGTTGTCAGTCTTAACCCTAGAATCTCTCCGGCATTTAGTAAATGCCTGATATAAGCCCGGCTGTAATTTCGACAAACCTCGCAATCACAAGCATCGTCCAGCGGAGCAAGATCGGTACCGTAAACACTGTTTCTGATCGGCAGATAGCCTTTCGACGTCATTACCCTGCCGTTACGCGCAATGCGCGTGGGAAGCACGCAATCAAAAATATCTATCCCATACCTGACACCCTCAAGCAATGCATCGGGAGATCCAACTCCCATCAGGTAGCGCACTTTCTCTGCCGGAAGTTCAGGCACAGTCCACTTGAGTGTTTCATACATCAATTCTTTAGGCTCTCCAACACTTAAGCCGCCTATCGCATAACCGGGGAAATCCAGATCCACCAGTTCAGCTGCAGATCTACGGCGTAAATCCTCATATACTCCACCCTGAATAATTGCAAAAAGAGCTTGATTTTCATTCAGGTGCGCCATTTTGCAGCGAAGAGCCCACATAGTGGTGCGCCTTACGGCGTTCTCAACAATATCCCGTTCTGCAGGATAGGGTGGACACTGGTCAAGGACCATTGCTATATCGGAGCCGAGCATATTTTGAAGTCGGGTTACCCGCTCAGGGCTCAAAAAGTGTGTTGCCCCATCAATATGCGAAGTAAAAGTTACCCCTTCATCGTCAACCTTTCGCAGGCCTCCCAGGCTGAAAACCTGAAAACCACCGCTGTCAGTCAAAATGGCCCCGTTCCAATTCATGAAACTGTGCAAACCACCGTGTCTGGCAATTATTTCCGGTCCTGGCCTTAAAAAAAGATGATAGCAGTTACCAAGAATTAATCCTGTGCCCATATCTTCAAGCTCACCGACAGTAATCGCCTTAACTGTGCCCTGTGTCCCCACCGGCATGAATGCCGGTGTCTCTATAACACCATGGCCGGTTTGCAGCATACCGAGCCGGGCGGATGTCTGTGAACAACCGCGGATTAGACTATATTTTAAAGGTATGTTTTTCATCCATTTTATAGCTTATCTCAAGCAGGCCGGACTGTCAATTAATCTTTAGCCTGTTCCTCAACTGAACTAAATCTGCTCAAATGATCAGCATACAATCACCAAAACTAAAAAAGCGGTATCTTTCCTCTACTGCCTTAT
>JAHYJM010000155.1 GCA_019428945.1 Bacillota bacterium
CCGGAGAAACCGCCGGAGCCTTCATCTCTATCTTCAAGGAAGCGTTCTTCCATCAGCGTGAGCATTCTGTTCCCTTCTTCTTCAGTAAGGTTGCCTAACTCAACCCTTCTTTGGACTACCTGGCGCTGCAACTCATAAATTTGTTCATAGAGAGCTTCCAGTGTAGCATCGCTCTCCTGGGCCAGAACTACTGAAGAAACCAACAGGGTTAAAACAACTGCTGTTACTATCAAACCAATTGTAATTTTTTTAGTCATAATCTTTTTTCCCCTTTCTTATTAACCTCTGCAGCTATCTTAAGATAATAATATGAAGATCCTGTGAAGAGATGTTGCAGATCCGGTGAATTATTGAGGTACGGTCACGATAGCAAATTGACTGGAAAAATAGAAGGTAAGAAAAATATAAACAGCAATAGTTACTTTGCTGGATTACTGTCAGATAAAAATGAGAAACAATAAAGAGAAATCATGTCTGAAAGGGGTTGGTAAAACAAAACGCAATAACCGGGGAGCGGCAACCGTGTGGGAACTTATATGTCATCCACCCCCCGGCCTTAAGAGGAAGCTGCTTAAAAGAGTTTGTCGAACTCATCGATTGTCAGGGCAGGAATTGTTGAAAAACTTATGCCCAGTAAATTCCCCAGTTCAACTGAAGCCTTGACAACATTTTTAATACTGGCGAAACTAACAACAAAAAGCAGATCAATATCTCCCAGTAAAGCGTATGCCGCTTTGATTGTACCGCCGTTTTCCTGGACCAAATCCTTCGCTTTTTCAGTTCTTTCGGGACTTATGTCTTGCAACGAACCGGGATTGTACTTGCCGTACATCAAATAAAGGCTCATTTTAAACCCTCCCTCGTATTTAGTAGCTCTATCTTATTATATTGCGAATTATGACAATTTTCAATAGATAAAATGGGGTGCCTCCCGATGCCTCAAATCAGACCTCTGATCTTTTTTCAGCAAGATAATAACAACCTTCCTGGCCTGTCCGCTCAACAACACTGTGAAAGCTGACCCTATGAAATATTTCCTTAAGCCGGTTTTCTAAAGGTTCTTCGCGGCACGAACACCAGAAACAGGCTACGCCACCGGCGTGAAGACAGGCGTTGATATTCTTGAGGCCAACTGTGCTGTAGAAATATTCGTTGGAAGGCAGGCTGAGCCAACTGCTGCCGTTATCGGTATCAATCATAACAACGTGAAACAGTGATGCAGGCGAGTTAGAGGCTTCAGCGGATTTCTGATCAAGGATATCACGAAAATTACTTTTGATTAATACGGTTCTCGGATCATTAAGAGCACAATTGTTATATTGTTGAAAATAATCTTTGTTCCAGCGGATTATTGCCGGTTCCAGTTCGGCCACGGTTACTTCGGTCACTTTATCACTGTCAAGAGCTTCGCGAAGGCTATAGCCTACACCTAAACCACCGATTAAGATCTTGTAAGAGACATGCCCGGGGGAAGAAATATTTTTTAAGGCATCCCTGACAGCAGCTCTTTCCGAAGCTCCGTTATAGGTGGCCATAATAAAAACACCATTATAGATGATCTCATATTCAGATCCACGACGCTGCAGCTGAAACTCGCCTTCCAGCCCCATGGTTCTTTCAATAACCTGCACTGTTTTCCCTGACCAGTTCATAATTTACTCCTCGTGATTGTTGCCCAAAGGCTGATGTTGCTTCAGTATTTTGAATAACAGTTTCATCAATACTTATTATATAATTTTATTCCGTAGATTGTCTGCAACTAAGTAAGCAAAAACACTCAGAAAATGTTACAATAGGAAAGATTGTTGTCAGACATCACGACTTTGCATCACAGA
The DNA here is from genome assembly GCA_019428945.1 of Bacillota bacterium. Classification (GTDB taxonomy): domain Bacteria; phylum Bacillota; class Dethiobacteria; order DTU022; family DTU022; genus JAABTH01. The sequence goes on from JAHYJM010000155.1 coordinate 1,836, forward strand.
AAGAAGGTATAAGCGTGCTAAATATTTTTAAGAATATAGAATTAAGGTACCCCATCATCCAGGGGGGTATGGCAGTTAGAGTTTCCACCGCCCCGTTGGCTGGCGCTGTTGCCTGCGCTGGAGGGGTCGGCATTATCGGGGCGACGGGGATGAGCGTTGAAGAACTACGCCGGGAAATCAGGGCAGCCAGGCTACTGGCCAGGCAGGGAACAATCGGCGTCAATATTATGTTTGCAGTGCGCAATTTTGCAGAACTGGTTAAGGCATCCCTGCGGGAAAAAGTTGATCTGGTTATTACAGGCGCCGGTTTTTCCAGGGACATTTTCAGCTGGGGAAAAGAAGCGAAAATTCCTATAGTCACTATAGTATCTACATCAAGGCTGGCAAAAATCGCTGAAAAGTATGGCGCTGCCGCGGTCATTGCCGAAGGTTCAGAGGCAGGTGGACATCTGGGAACAGACTTATCTGTTTCAGAGATTATACCGGAGATAAAAGACTCAGTGAAAATCCCTGTTATTGCTGCCGGAGGCATCACTGACAGCGGTGACATCAGGGAAATGATGAAACTCGGCGCAGATGGAGTGCAGTTGGCAACCCGGTTTGTTTTGAGTGAAGAATGCGCAGTTGCCGATTCTTTTAAGGCGCATTACTTAAACGCCCGCGAGGAAGATGTAGTGATCATAAAGAGTCCTGTGGGGCTGCCGGGTCGGGCAATCAGGAATGTATTTTCCGATGCGCTTGCCCGGGGGGAAAGCCCGAAAATAAAATGTGACAACTGCCTAAAGGCCTGCTCAAAAGAATACTGTATTTTAGAAGCACTGGAAAATAGCCGTATGGGAAGGATCGATCAAGGGGTTATTTTTTCCGGTAAAAATGTTTTCAAGATCAAGAAAATCCTATCTGTTAAGAAAATCTTCGATGAACTGACACTGGCATTTAAGGATCAATAAGATTAACCAGACAGCGGGGCAGGAACTTTTCTATACTTACCTTTATTGGTATCAGAAAAGATCGTGCCCCCCGTTTGATTTTTATCAGGATAATAGGTCGAGGACGGTGTAAAGCATCAGGCGGGCAGTATCGACCATTGTATCTATTTCGACATATTCATCTGCCGCGTGAAAATTCGCTCCGTCAGGTCCGAAGAGTACCGTCGGTATCTTTAATCGTGGTGCGATATGGTTCGCATCTGATTCAGAACGAAAATATGTTGTCTGCATCTCTTTGCTCAAAATTTCCCTGCTGCCCTGTTTAAGAGACTGAACCAGGGATGTATCTTCCTCAATTGTCCAGGGCAGGAAGTAAGCATCAGGATGGGGCAAATCACGAAGCTTAATATCAACTTCGCTTTCAAGACCGAGAGAATCAACAATTTCTGTTACTTCCTTCAAAGCCTGGTCTGCATCACCATCAACAGTGTGACGATAAATGGTGAAGCTGGCTTCTT
>JAHYJM010000024.1 GCA_019428945.1 Bacillota bacterium
TTATGGTCTGCTTCGAATGCAAACAGGATGCAGAAGCATTTATGACAGCACTCCGAGAACGGCTGGCCAAATTTAACCTCGAACTAGCGGAAAAGAAGACGCGCATAATCCGATTTGGGCGTTATGCTGACCAAGCAAATCAGAAAGACGGCAAAGGAAAGCCTGATACCTTTGACTTCCTTGGCTTTACCCACTATTGCAGCTTGAGTAAAAAGGGCAGATTTCGGGTAAAACGCAAAACAAGTCGGAAGAAGTTAAACGCGAGCCTGCAACGTTGCAAAGCCTGGCTAAGAGACAATCTTAATCTACCGGCTGATAAGCTGATGCCCCGGTTGCGGGTAAAAGTGCTCGGGCACTACCGCTACTACGGCGTAACGGATAATTACCAGGCTCTATCTGATTTCAGCTACCATGTCAGAAGACAGCTATACTGGTGGTGTAACCGGCGCAGTCAGGGTAAACATCATAATTGGCAATGGTTTAATCTCTTTCTAGCTAAACATGCTTATCCGAATCCGAAGTTATATGTCAACGTTTATGACATAAAACCGGAACTGCTTGGCTGCTTGAAGTGAATGCTGTTATGAAGAGCCGTGTGCGTAAATAGCGCATGCACGGTTCTGTGAGGGGCTATGCTCGTGAGGGCATAGCCTACTCGACCCCTGTGTACTTGTAATATATAACTATTAGGAGTATGCTAAGCGTGTACGCAATAGGAGGTTTATGAGATGGGAGATAAAAGCCCCAGGAACAAGGAAAAAAAGAAGAAAAAAGCGGAAAAAAAAGTTGTCGTTCCGCCCCAGGCACCAGTATCTGTTAAAAACAAACCTAAAAAGGGATAGTCAGATCTGTTTAAAGAAACTTAACGTATCGGCCTAATAGCTCAAGCTGTTAGGTTTTTTTATAGGCATAATGAGACCTGCTAAATTTTAGCCCCTGATTGAAGAAAAGGCCAGATCCACTGCTTCGGCCGAAGTTGCAGCAACAAGCATCAAAGTTTTTAGAGGGATGGGTGGGGTTAATTGCCAGCTCCTGAGGCCTATAACCGGTTTATTCATCTTCAGGGCCAGGGCTATTTCAGAGAGTGTGCCATATTCACCGCCAACAGCGATAACGGCATCGACAGTACGGGCTATAATCGCGTTTCGGGCTTCGCCAAGCCCTGTAGCGATCGCAGCCGTGAGGTGGCTGTTGCCTTCGTGGGGGCTATCTCCAGGTAAAATACCGAAAACCATTCCACCGGCTTCTTTAGCGCCGCGGGAGGCTGCTTCCATAACTCCTAAACCTCCTCCGCATATAACTGTTCCGCCTTTGCGGGCAATTACAGCGCCCACTTCATAGGCCAATCTGCTTTCTTCTGCAGAGCATTTGGAACCGCCAACTACCGCAAGATAAATCATTATCATACCTCCTGCGATCATTAAACTGACCCTGATGCCCGGTTCTGCCCGGACAATAATTGCTCTAAAACTAAATTTTATCTATCCGGAAAGGATTGCTTTAATATGCCTGATACTCTGAACCTCAAGACTCTTCTTATCGAGCATAACTGCCAGGAGATCAATTCTTGAGGGACTCTCGTCCTGTCTTGTCGCCTGCAGGTAATAGAGCGCCAGGCGGCGCAGACGACGCGCTTTCTCAGCCGTGATAGACTCTTCAGGGCTGCCAAAGACTGAACTCGTGCGCGTGCGCACCTCGGCCAGAACTATGGTTCGGTTGTCATGGGCGATTAGATCAATCTCACCAAGCGAACAGCGATAGTTTGATTCAATTATTTTATATCCGAGTTTCTCCAGGTATCTGCGTGCGGCTGTTTCTCCTGTCTGTCCTACCAGGAGCCTCTTTTTTGTCATCTTGATGCTCCATTGTCAGTCGTCAAATTTAAGCCGGAAGGAAACCCTGTGAGCAGGGCACGGTCCGTATTTATTTAAAGCAGCACAATGATCTGCAGTTCCATAACCTTTGTTACGGTTAAATCCGTACTGGGGATACTCCTCATGCAGTTTGAGCATCATTGTATCCCTGGTAACTTTGGCCAGCACCGAGGCAGCCGCAATAGAAAGCGAAAGCGCATCCCCACTCTTGATCGCTTTTTGCCGCCAAGGTGACTCAGGCATTGTAAAACCGTCGACTAAAATAAAATCGGGCTCGTCAGGCAATTTTGCCAGGGCCCTTTTCATAGCCAAAAATGTTGCCTGATGTATATTTAAATGGTCAATTTCTTCCCGCGAAGCACTGCCGATTCCATAAGCTTTTGCATTTAGAATAATCTCTTCGTAAAGGCTACCGCGTCTTGCAGCTGATAACTGCTTGGAATCGTTAAGATTGTCGATCAGGGTGCCGGGGGAAAAAACAACTGCTGCAGCAACGACAGGTCCGGCCAGGGGGCCTCTTCCTGCTTCATCTATACCGGCGATTGCTTTAAATCCTTTTTCCCAGAGCTGTTTTTCATAGGCAAGCATTTTCTCAAGTCGGGCAGTTTCATTAGCACGTCGTTCCTGCCTTTTCCTGTGACGCTCGAGTAAAGTTGCTGCCCCGATTCTGGTATCTTTGATCAATGCTTCTTCAATTTCCGGGGTGAGATTGTCAGCCTGGTCAATGTAGAGAGCAAGCTCAGCAATGGTCATTTTATCCGGTGAGAGCATTTAAACCACTTCCTGTCAGGATTGAGGAAATTCAAGAGTAACCTGTCCAAGCAAACCTCCCTGAAAATCGTGTAAAAGCAGCGCTGAAGACCGGTCAAGATCAACTTTTCCCTCAGGTAAAAGACAACCATGGAGTAAACCGATATCAGCAAGCATCTTTTCAGCTGAGCCGACAGCAACACCACTGTAACGTTCTATGATCAGTTTCTCTTTTCCTCTTTCAAGATAAAAGGCTATCAGACGCTGGGCTAACTGCTGTATGTCTATTCTGCTGGGAGGGATGGCGCCAACCACCGCTAGTGGCCACGAAGTTTCTTCATCAATTTTAGGCCAGAGAATTCCCGGAGTATCGAGTAGTTCAAGGCCGGGTGTTATACGAATCCATTGCCTGCCCCGGGTTACACCCGGTTGATTCCCCGTTTTTGTAACAGACTTATTAACAAAGTAATTGATCATTGTCGACTTGCCTACGTTGGGAATACCGACGATGATCATTCTTAAGGGTCTTTTCAGGCGGCCCGACTTGATATTCTGTTCCTCCTTCTTCAGGTGTCTTAAAAGACGGGTTAAATAGAACTTGTTATGAACACTGAAAGCCATGGCCTCTTTACCCGTATCGTTAAAATAAGAAAGCCAGCTTTCGGTAGCAGCATCTTCAGCCCTGTCTGCTTTATGCAGAAGAATAAGATGCTTTTTACCACCAACCAGGCCGGCAAAAGAAGGATTGTGACTGCTTTTTGGTATACGCGCATCAAGCAGTTCCACAACCAGATCGACAATTTTTATATCCTGACGAAGACGGGTTACCGCCCTGGCCATGTTTCCCGGGTACCATTGACCTTCTTTCATAACTATTCCACCTTACTGCTGATAACACGGGCTTCCCAGGGCGGCCAGAAGATAAAAAAGGCCCGGCCCTTAAGATCCTCAAGGGATACAAATCCTACCCGCGGATCACGGCTGTCCATACTGTTTATGCGATAGTCACCCATAAGGAATAAAAATCCCGGCGGAACCTCTACAGGCCCGAAATCATTCATTTCCATGTTGTCAAGCAGGTAAGGCTCTTCTAAGAGCTGACCATTGATGTAGACCCGGCCGGTTTTAATTTCGATCTTGTCACCGGGGGTACCGATAACGCGTTTAATGAAATCACGGCCGGGTTCGTACTCGAATACCACAATATCGCCATATTTGGGCTGGTCAAAACGATATATGACTTTGTTAACCATCAGGCGTTCCGTCTCATGAAGGGTCGGATGCATTGACCGCCCCTCAACGACAAAAACCTCAAACAGGAACAACCGAATTAGCAGAGCCAGCGCTACTGCAATCAGGATCGATCGAACCCAATCCCAGAGCTCTTTCCATTTACCCAATCAAATCATCCCCGTTTAGCGGCGTTCTTTAATGCGGGCAGCTTTACCGGTGCGCTTTCTCAGGTAATAAAGTTTTGCCCTGCGTACGCGGCCTCTCTTAACAACCTCGATCTTATTGATCGATGGCGAGTGAACCGGAAAAATTCTCTCCACACCGATGCCAAAAGTGACTCGGCGAACAGTAAAAGTTTCTCTTGCTCCACTTCCCTGGCGCCTGATTACAACCCCTTCAAAAATCTGTGTCCGTTCACGTCCGCCTTCTACAACTTTTACATGCACTTTAATGGTATCTCCGGGGCTAAAATGCGGCAAACCCTCTTTAAGGTTCCGCTTTTCAACTTCTTTTATTAAATCCATCTGCTTCAAACCTCCTTCTATCACTGGATTATTATATCATATAGGTAATAATTCAGGATTGCTGTTTCTTAAATTTTTCCAGGTAATTCCTGTCCTCTTTGGGTAGATTTGCTTTCTCAAGCAGGTCAGGCCTTCGTCTGTATGTTATTTCCAGTGACTGCTCCCTGCGCCAGCGGGCTATCTCCCCGTGGTTACCGGAGACAAGCACCGGAGGAACTTCCATTCCCCTGAAAACACGGGGGCGAGTATAGTGCGGATACTCAAGCAGCGGTTCCGTGAAGGATTCTTCCGTTGAAGCTTCTTCAGCCAGAAACCCCGGAAGAAGGCGCACAACCGAATCTACCACAACTGCTGCGGCAAGCTCTCCACCGGTGAGAACAAAATCGCCAATTGAGATTTCATCGTCAACCAGAGCTGCTCTCACTCTTTCATCTATACCTTCATAGCGGCCACAAATCATTATTAAATGTTTTTCATCGGCCAGTTCACGGGCAATCTGCTGATTGTGAGATCTACCCTGGGGAGCTAACAAAATCACCCTGGTTGGCAGTTCACCTGTTTTATTCTTCAGATCTTCAACAGCTTTAAAGATCGGCTCCGGTTTCATTACCATTCCACAGCCACCGCCATATGGAGTGTCATCCACCTGTCTGTGCCGGTCTTCGGTGTATGAACGCAAGTCGACAAGGTTTATTTCCACCAGGTTCTGATCAACAGCCCTTTTGATCATGCTTTCCCTGAACGGGCCATCGAGAATACCGGGGAATATTGTAACCAGATCGATGATCATTTAAAAAGCCCCTTAAAGATCCAGTAATCCATCAGGAAGCTTAACAATGACAGTATTTTCTGCCATCTTAACCTCCAGGATGAACTTATTTACTGCCGGTATAAGAATCTGTTTATTTTCACGATGCTTTTGCTGCACGATGAAAAGATCGTGACCACCGGTAGTGATAATGTCAATAATTTCACCGATAAAGACGCCGCCGGTATCGTAAACCTCAAGACCAACTAGCTGGTCATGGTAAAAGCTGCCTTTCGGCAGGGGTAGCCGATCATCCTTGGCTATCACAATCAGGCTGCCGCACAGTCTGGCAGCATCTTCACGGTTGTTGATTCCGGCAAACTTAACAAGCCAGAAGCGACCGTAAAGTGATCCTTGTTCCACGGTAATACTTTCTCTTCCGCTTTCAGATACAAGGTCCACCTCTTTTAAAAGTGTAACCCTTTCAGGAAAGTCGGAATATGGATACACTTTAACCTGCCCGCCAACTCCATGCGGTGAAAGCACCTTACCGACAGCTACTTCACTGTTTTTATTGAACAATTTCAACTACTACCCGCTTATTTTCTTTCACTGCAGCAGCATTAACAACAGTTCTGATCGCCTTGGCGATTCGTCCCTGTTTACCGATAACTTTACCCATGTCATCGGAGGCCACTCTCAATTCCAAAACGATCAGCCTTTCACTTTCAACCTGCTGAACATCAACCCGGTCGGGTTCATCCACCAGGGCTCTGGCAATTTGCTCTAACAGCTGCTTCATAGTCTCCAACCTCCCTGCAGAGCTTACTTATTCAGTCCTGCTCTTTCAAAGAGAGCTTTAACCGTATCAGACGGTTTGGCTCCTTTGGATAGCCACTGTTGAACTTTTTCTGCGTCGACCTCAAATGTGGTCGGTTTGGTGGTAGGGTTGTAATATCCGATTTCTTCGATAAAACGGCCATCGCGGGGATAACGCGAATCCGCTACCACGATGCGGTAAAAAGGCTTCTTCTTTGCGCCTATACGCTTCAACCTGATTCTAACTGCCAACTATGTCACCTCCATATTCAAATTATCTGTGTATCTATCTAAAAAGGAAAACCTTTCTTTCCTTTTTTGAACTTTTTTAGAGCTCCTTTTTTATCAAGCGAACCCATCTGCTTAAACATTTTCTGCATCTGCCCAAACTGGTTCAAGAGCCGGTTAACATCCTGAACCGAGGTGCCGCTGCCCATGGCAATACGGCGCCTGCGGCTGCTGTTGAGAATTGCCGGTTCCTGCCGCTCGGTTTTTGTCATGGAACCAATTATCGCTTCAACCCTGGTGAAGTTATCTTCGTTTAATGACATCTGACGTACTTCTTTCGGAATGCCAGCTCCTCCGGGCAGCATATTAAGGATCTCATCGAGCGAACCCATGTTGCGAAGCTGTCCCAGTTGATCCCTGAAATCATCCAGTGTGAACTGCTGTTTGCGCAGCTTCTGTTCCAACTCCCGCGCTTTTTCCTGATCAACAGAAGCCCCGGCTTTCTCAATTAACGTTAACACATCACCCATACCTAGGATTCGTGAAGCCATTCTGTCGGGATGGAAGGGCTCAAGGTTTTCTATCTTTTCACCCACACCGGCAAATTTTATCGGGCATCCTGTAACAGCTTTAACCGATAAGGCAGCCCCGCCGCGGGTATCGCCGTCAAGCTTGGTTAGAATAACTCCGCTCAGCCCGACAGCATTATTAAAAGAGGAAGCAGCATTAACGGCATCCTGTCCGGTCATTGAATCAATAACAAGAAGGACTTCGTTCGGGTTAACCGCCGCCTTTATTTCTTTTATTTCAGACATCATTTCATCGTCAATATGAAGCCGGCCGGCAGTGTCGAATATTACTGTATCAAGGCCTTCTTTTTCAGCATAGTTCAAGCCTTCACGACAGATATCAACAGGATTTTGATCTTCGCTGCTGTAACATTTTTCACCAACAGATTCACTTAAAACCTGGAGTTGTTTTACTGCTCCGGGTCGGTATATATCGGCCGCGACAAGCAGGGGTGAACGTCCGCTCTTGCGCAGGTGAACAGCCAGTTTAACTGCAGTCGTAGTTTTACCGGAACCCTGAAGGCCAACCATCATTACTTTTGCCGGGCTTTTACCAGAGAGATTCAAGCTGCTTTGCTTTTCGCCCATCAGCCTGGTCATTTCTTCGTTTACTATTTTTACAACCTGCTGCCCCGGAGTCAGGCTTGACATTACTTCATGGCCAACAGCCCTTTCCCGAATAGAGGCGATAAATTCTTTAACAACCTTGAAGCTTACATCTGCTTCAAGCAGAGCCAGCCGTATATCCCGCATTGCAGCATCGACATCTTTTTCATTAAGTCTGCCTTTACCTCGCAACTGGCGAAGGGTGTTCTGCAATTTTTCAGCAAGATTGGAAAACATAAATATTATTCACTCCTACTGTTCTGTGCTGATGCGCAACCCGGCAATTATTTCCCTTAAGCGGTTGATTTCTTTTTGCTGTAAATTATTGCTATCGAGCAGTTTTTCAGCTTCATCAATTAATTCCTGTTGCTCGTTGTAAAGGCTGTATAACCCAAGCTTCTTTTCTAGTTTTTCGAGCGAAGCCAGGGAACGCTGAATTAAATCATGCACCGCCTGGCGACTTATTCCATATTCAGCAGCTATTTCGGCAAGAGAATAGTTGTCGCTGAAATAAAGCTGCAGCACCTCCTGCTGCCTTATTGTCAGCAGCGACGCATAAATATCGTAAAGCAGATTTATCCGGTTTAACTGATCTAACATAGGCACCTCTGTAAAGCATTAATACTTTACAGACGAAGTATAGCAGATGGTATTCACCCTGTCAAATGTAAATAGATCAATTTACCCCCGGAATATTCGGGGGCTTTCTATTCACAACTAAAGCAAATAGGTTTCAGCTGCTAAGTCTCGAGGAGCGCCCTGGTGAAGAGGATCGGATCAAATGGAGCAAGATCGTCCATTTTTTCACCGGTCCCGATGTAGCGAACAGGAATGCCCAGAGTGTCCTGAATACCAATGACGATGCCTCCCCGGGCGGTTCCATCAAGTTTAGTGAGGATTAGTCCGTTAAGCGGCAGAGATTCGTTAAAACTTTTAGCCTGAGCCATGGCATTCTGGCCGGTGGTTGCATCAACAACCAGTAAAATCTGGTGCGGCGCCCCGGGTAAATTTCGCCCAATGACGCGGTAGATCTTGTTCAATTCTTCCATTAGATTGTACTTGTTATGCAGCCGACCGGCGGTGTCACCGATAAGAACATCAACACCCCTGGCCCGGGCAGAATTTATCGCATCAAAGAAAAGTGCCGAAGGATCAGAGCCTGACTGCTGTTTTATGATTTCTACACCTGTGCGCTCTGCCCATATTTCAAGCTGCTCTACAGCTGCAGCGCGAAATGTGTCACCGGCTACAAGAAGTACTTTATCGCCCCTGTTTTTATAGATATGCGCAAGTTTTGCCGCCGAGGTGGTTTTGCCCGACCCGTTTACCCCTACCATCAAAATCACAAGCGGTTTTTCCGCAGGGATTTCATCTTCAGGCTCGGACTTGAGAATTTCACTAATTTTATCCTGAAGAAGCAGCCTGAACTCTTCCCTGGTTTTGATTTTTCTCCGACCGGCTTCTTCTCTTAATTCACTGGATATTTTCAGACTTGTTTCCACGCCAACATCACCGGTAACCAAAATTTCTTCCAGCTCTTCATAGAATTCTTCATTTAGTTCACCGCTACCGAAAAGATTGTCAAGGCGGCCGATAAATCCTGTTTTACTGCGGGCAAGACCACTTTTAAATTTATCCAGAATGCTCATAGGTTACTGGCTCTCCCTGATTATATTGTTATCTTCAAGTTTAAGTGACATCAACCGGGAGACCCCGGCTTCGGGCATGGTTACCCCGTAGAGCACAGAGGCTTCTTCCATCGTTCTCTTGCGGTGCGTTATGAGGATAAACTGGGCCTGCTCTGAGTTTTGCTTGAGAAACTTTGTGAAACGGGTCAGGTTTGCATCATCAAGCATTGATTCAACTTCATCGAGCAGGTAAAAAGGGGCTGGTTTGAACCTCAGAATAGCAAAAACAAGGGCTATAGCAGTTAAAACCTTTTCACCGGCTGATAGCAGGGTAATGTTCTGAAGTTTTTTTCCAGGAGGCTGGGCGACAATTTCTATACCTGATTCAAGGATGTTCTCCCCGTCGGTAAGCTTGAGCAATACCTGGCCACCCTGGAATAGCTCTTTGAATGTGGTTCCGAAATTTTCATTAATCTGATCAAATGCTTTTGTAAAATAATACTCCATTCGCTGATCAATTTCAGCCAGGACCTTGTTTAATGATGCTTCACCTTTCTGTAAATCTTCTTTTTGTTCATTCAGGAAATTGATCCTGTCCTCAAGCCTGGTCAGCTCCTCTATGGCTCCAAGGTTCACCTCTCCAAGGGATTCCAGATCTTCTTTCAGAGTTTCGACTTGGATCCTGCACGATTCCGGTTCAAAACTTTCATCGATAAGTAATAGTTCGAGATTACGAAATTGTTCCCTGAAACGCATTTCCTGGTAATTTACTTCTGTTTGAAGCCTGGTTTGCTCAACTGAGAGTTGACGCTCTCTTTTTTCCTGGCGAGACAGACGGCTTTGCCTGAGGCGTTCTTTTTCTTCCATTTCAATGAGCTCGGCTTCAAGCCGGTTTTCAGCACCGGTTTTCTTTTCAAGAGCTATAATCATGTCGGCTTTATCAGAATTAAGCTCTTCAAGCTTCGCAGCTATTTTCTTTTGTGCTTCCCTGTTCTCATCTATATTTTTTTGATATTTTTCACGTTCCAGGTTTTTTGCGATTTTTTCTTCGGCAGGCTTTTTCATGCTCTCTGTAATTTCTTCTATTCTGGCAGTCAAGCCGTCACTTTGCTCCCTGATGGAACTTATTCTGACCAGAAGATCGGTTATTTTCTGTTCAAGTAAATTCTTCTCCCCGATAAAATGCTGGTAGCCTTCTTTCAAATCACTTAATTTTTGTTCCAGATTCTTAATTTCTTCCTCACTGGTTGTGATTTCAGTTTTTAAATCAGCCTGTCTTGAAATAATCTCTTTTTCTTCGGTTTCAAGCTCAGCAAGTGTTTCTCTTTCGGCATCTATTCTAGCCTGAATATTACTTCCCTCAAGCTTGCATCTCTCAATCTCTCTTGATATTTCACTGATTTGATCAGTAATTTTCCGGTTTTCATCCTCTGCATCCCTGACCGCTTTAACGGCTTGCTCAAACTTTCCTTTCAGATCCGCAACTGTGCGGGCTGCTTTGTTGTATTCTTCTTTCAGGCCTGATTCTTTCTTCTGCAGTTCCTCAATTTCCCTGCGCCTGCCCAGTGGCATGTTGGCGCTGCGTTTTGGCAGGCTACCTCCACGCATAATCCCGCCAGGATTAATCATTTCACCTTCAAGTGTAACAATTCTACAGCTATGTTTAACAAAACGCGCCGCACCGGAAGCATCTTCAAGAGTACGGCATACAAGAATTGGCGACAAAAGATATTCTATTGCCTTTTTGCTGGCCGGGTCTACTTTTACGAGTTCAGAGGCTCTGCCGACTACACCTTTTAGATCTCGCCAACCGGGATACCTGTCAAGCGGGTTAGCAGGATCATGCAAAATATCCAAGGGTAAAAATGTAGCCCATCCCCTGTTTTGTTCTTTTAGATAATTTATGGTTGCCTGGACTGATTTTTCTGATTCTGCAACAATATATTGCAGGCTCGGTCCAAGCGCAGATTCAACAGCCTGAATATATTCCCCTTCAACAGATATGAGATCGGCTACAGGTCCAATAATGCCGGGCAGAGATGAACCTGCCTGCACGATCTCCCTGACGCCCCGGTAATAGCCGGATAGGGCCGAATCCTGCTCCTTCAGCAGGCTCAGACGTCCTGCCACACCCTGCAGGTTTTCCCTGAGCTGTTGTTCTTTGGCCAGAGCATTTTCTAGTTCCTTCCTGAGATGTTCTTCTGAGGAACTGAGTTCCCGGAGTAGATTTTCATTTTCAGAAAAACTTGTTCTGACTTCATTAATATGTTTTTCAAGCGATTGAACATTCTCGCCGGATTGAATCATGTTTTCCCCGTAGGTCTTTTCTTCTGAGCGGCAGATGTTTTTCTGCTGTTCAATCCGCTCAAGACGTCGGCTTAATTCGATGATAGCCACGGATGCAGCTTCTTTTCTCGCGCCGGCTTTATAGATGTTTTCCTGAAGCCGTTCGATTTCTGCCGATAAAGCGCTTTGCCCGTGTTTTTCGAGCTTTGCGCGGAGTTCCTGAAGTTGATGTTCCAAGACGGATAGCTCTTCATTCTTAAGAATCAAATCCGCTTCAGCTTTGACCCTGCGGGCGGCAAGTTCATCCATCGTGTTTTCAAGCTGTTGAATCCGTAAGCGGGATTGCTCAAGTTGATCTTTGAAATGTTTTTCCCGTTCAACCAAAAGTTTCTGTTCATTTTCCTGCTGCTCATAATGCCTTACCAGTTCGTTTAATTTTTGTTCTTCTGCTTTCCTGGCGGCCTGTTGATCATGCAGGTTATTTTTCAAATCATGCAGTTCTTTTTCCTGCAATCCTCCCTGTGCGGCAGAATTCAGGAGAGCGTCATTGACAGACTGCAGCTGACGGTTAACTTTATCCAGTTGTTCCCGGGATTGATGAAGCTGGAAAGAGAGCAGTTTTTTTTCTTCCCCCACAATCTGGTGCTGCAGGTTACGATACTGCCTTGTTATTTCGGCCTGCTCCTGCAACGGTTCGATCTGGGTTTCCAGTTCATACACGAGATCCTGGACTCGGATCAGGTTTTCCCTTGTTTCATCCAGGCGCCGTCTGGCTTCTTTTTTTCGAAGTTTATATTTAAAAATACCTGCTGCTTCTTCAAATATTTCCCGGCGTTCTTCCGGGCGGCTGTTTATAATTTCATCTACACGCCCCTGTCCAATTACTGAATAGACATCTTTACCCAGTCCGGTATCCAGAAACAGTTCGGTAATGTCTTTGAGACGGCAGGGAGACTTATTTATATAATACTCACTGTCACCGTTGCGAAAGAGACGTCGTGTTATGGTTATTTCATCATAGTCAAGATTTAAAAATTCTGCCGCTCCCGAAAATGTGAGCGACACTTCGGCAAAATTTAAAGGTTTACGACTATCGCTGCCGGAAAAAATAATTTCTTCCATTTTAGTTCCACGCAGCGATTTAACGCTCTGTTCACCAAGCGCCCAGCGCACAGCATCGACAAGGTTACTTTTCCCACAACCATTCGGGCCGATAACAGCGGCAATACCCGGGCTTAAACTGAGCTCGGATTTTTCGGCAAATGATTTAAAACCGAAGAGTTCCATTCTTTTTAAATGCACCTGTTATACTCCTCGCCGCATGATCATAAACAGGGGGAAGCTTGTTCATTCCCTGCTGCAGCAGGACAAAACAATGTCCCCCTGTTTTGTTTGCTATCTTTTTTCGACAGTAAATTTTATTGCAGTTCTCTCTTCATCATTAACCAATATTTCAACAAAGGAAGGGATAACAATCAAATTAATTCCGTTGGGAGCGACATAGCCCCTGGCTACTGCAATTGCCTTGATAGCCTGATTTACGGCTCCTGCCCCAATTGCCTGCAGTTCCACAACCCCATCGGTTCTTACTACTGCTGCAAGAGCACCAGCGAGAGCTTTGGTTTTTGAATGGGCCGATACTTTTAAGGTTTCCATAGTTCCTTAATATTGCTCCTCCCATATATAATTGCGAACCAGGGTATGACCGGATCATGGTGTCAACTTGCTCCAGGCTTCTTTTGCTGCCGCTTGTTCCGCCTCCTTTTTACTTCGCCCCTGGCCGGCGCCTACAGTGTCCGAGACCAGGAGTACTTCCGCTTCAAAGATTTTGCTGTGATCGGGGCCGCTTTCATGAACGATACGATAAACCGGCGTTATGGAAAAACGGGCTTGCGAAAACTCCTGCAGCAGTGTTTTATAATCACGCCGCAAAACCCCTTCCTGCAGTTCCTGCAAAATTGGCTGATAGATAGCGAGAACATACTCACTGCATTTTTCCAGCCCCGTATCAATATATAAAGCGCCGATGATCGCTTCTACGGCATCTGCCAGCAACGACGGACGGCTTGAGCCTCCGCCGACAATTTCGCCCCTGCCCAGGCGGAGATACTGCCCGAGGTTTAAACTATAAGCCAGGCGGGCCAGTGAGGCTTCACAAACCAGATCTGCCCTCAGTTTGGTTAATTTTCCTTCCGGCAGCTTCGGATAAGTTTCATAAAGATATACAGAGATGATTAGTTCAAGAACAGCATCTCCCAAAAACTCGAGCCGCTCATTATGTAAACGCCGATGCCCTTTTTCATGGGCATATGAGCTGTGAGTCAGCGCCTGTTCATAGAGTTCTGCGTTGCCAATCTCCCAATTAAGTGAATCAAAAAACAACCTGATTTTTTCAGACCAAAGCATAGCAATTCCCCGTCCAAGACTTTTACTGCTGATACTTTTTAACTGCCAATGTAGCGTTGGTTCCGCCAAAACCAAATGAATTTGACAAAGCCAGTTTTACGTCACCTTCCCTGGCCTTGTTCGGAACATAATCGAGATCACATTCGGGGTCAGGGTTTTCATAATTAATAGTCGGATGAATAACTCCATTTTCCATTGTCAGAAGCGTGGCAATAAGTTCAACTGCGCCAGCTGCTCCCAGCAGGTGCCCGGTCATCGATTTGGTAGAACTGACAGCCAGCTTGTAGGCATGATCTTTAAAGAGCTTTTTAATAGCCATTGTCTCTATCTTATCATTAAATTCTGTTGAAGTACCGTGTGCATTAATATAATCGATCTCTTCAACCGATAATCCGGCGCTTTTCAAAGCCCTTTGCATACAGAGAAACGCCCCCCGGCCTTCAGGATCAGGCGCAGTCATATGATAAGCGTCTCCCGACATGCCGTAACCGATAACTTCACCATAAATATGGGCGTCACGTTTAAGCGCATGGTCAAGTGTTTCAAGTATAACTATTCCTGAACCTTCGCCCATGACAAAACCGTCCCTCTCCAAATCAAAAGGTCTGGATGCTCTTTCAGGTTCATCATTACGGGTGGAGAGCGCCCTTGCTGAAGAAAAACCGGAAAAAGCAAGATGGCTTATAGCAGCTTCTGCTCCACCAGCTACCATAATTTCTGCGTCACCACGCCCGATAATGTGCCAGGCATCACCGACTGCATGGGTAGATGATGCACAGGCGGTAACAACTGTAGAATTTGGTCCTCTCAACCCAAGCATAATGGAAATATAACCTGAAGCCATATTTGCTATCAGGGCTGGTATTAAAAAGGGAGAAACACGTCTCGGGCCTTTTTCGGCCAGTATTTGCAACTGTTCTTCTGTTGTTTGAATACCACCGATACCAGAGCCTACAAGCACCCCGACATCTTCTTTGTTTAGCTGTACATGATCCAGGCCTGCATCATGCCAGGCCTGGATTGCAGCACAAACGCCAAGCTGGGTAAAGCGGTCGACTCTTTTAGCCTCCCGCTTTTCCATGCATTTAGTGGGATCAAATTCTTTTATCTCACCGGCAATACGGCTGGGGTACTGACTAACATCAAAGCTTTCTACTTTTGAAATGCCACTTTTTCCATTAACTAAACTATTCCAGAAAATATTTTTATCGGAGCCCAGCGGTGTCATGACCCCGATTCCGGTGATTACTACTCTACGCACGTTTTCACCTCTGCTAAAAACTATACTTTCGACTCTATATACCGGACAATATCGCCAACGGTTTTAATATTTTCAATTTCCTGATCGGAAATTTCGAGATCAAACTCCTCTTCGAGTGCCATTACCAGCTCCACGATATCAAGTGAATCAGCGTCGATATCCTCAAAAGTGGTATCAAGAGTAAGTTTATCTATTCCTACTTCAAGCTGATCGGCAATAATTCCTTTTACCTTATTTTCAACGCTCACCTAATCACCTCCCTCCATCTTCTCTAAAATCAACAGTAACAGTTTATCATTAAATTGACTTCGTGTCACATAGATAAAGAACCGTCTACTACAATAATCTGCCCTGTAATATAAGCAGAAGCAGACGATGCTAAAAATAGCACTGTATCTGCAATGTCTTCGGGTTTCCCGAAACGACCCAGGGCAATCCGGGAGAGCACCTCTTCCTTTACTTTTCCGGAGAGGGTATCAGTCATTTCTGTCTCGATAAAACCAGGAGCAACTGCATTCACTGTTATATTACGCGATCCCAGTTCTTTAGCCAGCGATTTTGTAAAGGCAATTACACCGCCCTTGGCCGCTGCATAATTAGTCTGGCCGCTATTACCGTAAATACCGGCAACTGAAGCGATGTTTACAATGCGCCCACCGTTTTTCTGCTTCAGCAAAGGCCGCAATATTGCCCGGCAGCAATTATAAATGCCGGTCAAGTTAGTATCAATAACTTCCCGCCACTCTTCGGCCTTCATTCGGGCCAACAGGTTATCGCGGGTTATGCCGGCATTATTGATCAGTATATCAATTTTATTAAAATGATCAATAGCATACTTCACCATAGCCTCACACTGCCGGTAGTCTGTCACATCCGCTTTAAAGATAACTGCGCTACCGCCAAACTCTTCTATTTGTTCTTTTACTGAAGCTGCCTGAGCTTCACTGCTGCTGTAATTTATAACAACATCAGCGCCGGCCCGGGCGATTGCTATGGCGGTTGCCCTGCCAATACCGCGAGAGGCTCCTGTTATTATAGCTGTCCTTCCTTTAAGATCCACAATACTACCTCCCTGCCTGGTTCCCAATCGAACTTACAGGCTTCTGAAATTACGTCTTAATTATTCAATCATACCAGTGCTTGCCTTATCTTTCCAATCTGATGACTCCCTTTTGCTGCAGTTCTCGGACATCTTCCACTTTCTCCACGGAATATGTTTCAATTTCAGGCGCTATTCTTTTCATCAGGCGACTAAGCGAGCTGCCAGGCCCCAGGCCGATGAATCGTTCAATACCGGCATCAATAAGAACCCTGATTGATTGCTCCCACAAAATGGGGCTGCTTACCTGTTTAATAAGGTTAGCCTTTATTTCTTCCGGGTTCTCTGCAAATTCAGCAGATACATTAAATACAACAGGAATTGAAGTCTTACAGACAATAATTTTTTCAAGTTCACCGGAAAGCCTTTCTTCCACACATTCAAGCAGGGAACAGTGAAAAGGAGCGCTGACTTTAAGAGCAGTAATTCTCTTAGCCCCGGCTTTGCGGGCAAGCTCTCCAGCACGGTTAACAGCCGCGGTATTGCCGGAAACCACTGTCTGTCCGGGGCAGTTGTAATTGGCTGGTGAAACCAGCCCTTCACCTGCAGCTTCGCGACAGATTTCTTCTATGATATGATGGGGTACCCCCATAATTGCCGCCATTGAACCCTCTCCGGCAGGAACCGCATCCTGCATATAAATACCTCTTTTTTGCACCAGTGGAAGGGCATCATTATAAGATATTGCCCCGGCAGCGACAAGCGCGCTGTATTCACCGAGACTGAGGCCGGCCAGACCTGAAGGTTTCAGGTCAAGACTTTCCAGTACGCTGTAGATGGCCATACTTACTGATAAGATAGCCGGTTGTGTATATTCAGTTTGCTGCAGCTTCTCTGCGGGACCCTGGAAAATGGTATTTAATAATTCCTCACCCAGGGCGGCAGCAGTAAGATCATAGACAGCCCTGGCCTGAGGAAATTCGTTATAGAAATCAAGACCCATCCCGGGAAACTGAGCGCCCTGTCCGGGAAATAATACTGCAGTTTTCATAATCATTAAACCTCTTTTTCGGTATCAATTACCATTTCATCAAAAGACCGCCCCAGGTGAGGCCGGCGCCGAAAGCTACCATCGCTACAAGATCACCTTTGTGCAGACGGCCGGCAGTTAACTCTTCATGAATGGCAATTGGAATAGTGGCAGATGAGGTGTTACCCAAACGATCAATATTCACCGGCACTTTTTCTCTCGGTAATTTCAGGCGTTTTCGAATATGTTCGATGATTCTAAGGTTTGCCTGGTGTAATATAAGAAAATCAAGATCAGACGGTTTCAGCTTTTCTTTTCTCAGCATTTCCTCTAATGTATCTTCAACAACCCGTACAGCAAATTTAAAAATCTCATTCCCGTTCATTTTTATGTAATGAGCCCGCTTTGATATGCTTTCCAGGCTGGCCGGCATCGCGCTGCCGCCGCCGGGCACGAGAAGCAGTTCAGCCCCCCTGCCATCAGCCTTTATTGAATGGCTGATGATACCCCGGTCTTCATCACTGGCGCTTAAAACCACAGCACCGGCGCCATCACCAAAGAGCACGCAGGTCCCACGATCTTCCCAGTCGGTTATCCTGGTAAGCACTTCTACCCCGACTACAAGTATATTTCTGCATACCCCGCTTTGAATAAACTGGTGCCCAACGGTCATAGCATAAATAAAACCGGTACAGCCGGCTGATAGATCCATAGCCCCGGCATTGAATGCCCCCAGCCTGGCCTGAAGCAGGCATGATGTAGCCGGAGTCGGGTAATCGGGAGTAACTGTGGCAACAATGATCAAGTTTAGCGCTAAAGGGTCCAGTGATGCTGCTTTAAGAGCTTCCAAGGAAGCTCTTTCAGCCAAATCAACTGCAGACATACCTTCTTCAAGTTTCCGCCTCTCGCGAATACCGGTTCTGGAAACAATCCACTCATCGCTCGTCTCTACCATTTCCTCCAGATCTTTATTTGTTATCACATTCAGAGGAAGAGCCATTCCCGTACCATTAATTATTGTATTTACTTGATTGATCAGAGTCTGCAACCTCCCCGATTTCACAGGAAAGCTCCTTTAAAGCTTCCTGCAGCTTGTCTGTAACCTTATTGTGAACAAAGGGATAGGCCTGCCTGATTAGAGCTTGTTCAATCGATCTGGCCCTGGAGGAACCATGGCATTTTATGCAAAGCCCGTTGACGCCCAACAGCGGCGCGCCTCCGTAACCGGAAGAATCTATCTTTTCACGCAATCCAAGAAAAACCGGTTGAAGCAAATATGCGCCAAGTTTATAACGAAGCTTGGTTTTTATACCACTCCTGAAGTAACTCAATATGGCCCGGGACAAGCCCTCTGATGTTTTCAAAAAGATATTGCCGACGAATCCATCACAAACCACAACATCTGCCGCATTAAAAAAAGCTTCAGTGCCTTCAACATTACCACAGAAACCAGGCAGATGTTCACTGAAAATCTTATAAGCCTTTTTAACCTGATTATTCCCCTTGTTTGGCTCTACCCCTACATTTAACAAAGCTATACGCGGCTCAGCCATACCTATAACCTGCTGAGCATAAATGCGGCCCATGAAAGCATATTGCAGCAGCTGTTCCGCGCGGGCATCCATATTTGCGCCCACATCAAGGTAGAGAACGGGTTGACCTCCAAAACTGGGCATAGGTGTAAGCAGCGCCGGCCTGCTGATTCCACTGAGCCGGCCGAGAAATAGAACTCCGGCAGCCATAAGAGCGCCTGTATTCCCTGCGCTTATCGCTGCATCTGCCTCGCCATTGCGTACCAGTTGAAGAGTTTTAACCATGGAAGATTTAGTTTTGCCACGAATGGAGAGGCCGGGATCATCATCACACTCAATCACTTCTTCAGCATGTACAATTTCTACCCTGTCACCGCTATATTTCAGATCTTCAAGGACCTGATTAATTCTATCTTCATGTCCGACAAATTTCAATGAAAGATCTTCTAAATAAGAGAGCGCAGATAGCGCGCCCCTGATAATTTCTCCGGGCGCGTTATCTCCGCCCATGGCGTCAACAGCCACTTTAACCAAACAGATCACTTCCCCGTTCTGCTTTAAGCAGCAGGTACAGTACGCCCCTTATTGCATAAGCAAAAGGGGCGTACTTTATAATTAGTTCACTTTTAAAACTTCCCGATTCTTGTAATAACCGCAATTTAAGCATACCCGATGGGTCGGCTTTAATTCGTGACATTGCGGGCAGGGAACCAGACGGGGAACAGTAAGTTTATTCTGAGCACGTCTCATATTCCGCTTTGACTTCGAGGTCCTTCTCTTTGGAACAGCCACAATAACGCCTCCTTATCAGACTCAACTGCCGGGGCTTAATTCTTTCAGCTTAAGCAGCCTAACGTCAATTTGTTTATTATTACTGCTGCAATTACAGGGCGCTTTATTAAGGTCAGCACCGCATTCGGAACAAAGTCCTTTGCAGTCAGGTTTACAGATTGGGCTGTATTCCCGGGCAAGAATCACCAACTGCCTGATATACTCGTCAAGGTATAGATAATCTCCCGAGATAGTAAGCATGTTGGCTGTATCCTCGGCAAGCTGCTCAAGGTTATCATCTTCAGGAATACCACTAATTACAGTAAATGCTTCCGAAAAATCAGTCTTGAAAGTATGTATAAACTGTTCAAGACATCTTGAACAATCAACGCTTGCCGTAACTTCAAGAACCCCGTTCACAAGAACCTTGTCACCAGTACAGGAAGCGCTGATTACCAGATTCAGGCTTCCATCTGATGGAAATTGATCAGGGAATTCAGATAGCTGGCTCTCAATGCGGTAATTAACTGCTTCACCGTTTTTTAGTCTCAACTCAGGAATATAAATATGCATTCTTTACACCCCGAAAAAAACTAAAGTTATTATATAGACCCTGATTTTCTTTGTCAACAAATGCTGCAGCGTATTTTAAAAAAAGTCTTTTTAAGTTTAAAAAGTCACACCATCGATACCATCATCTGTTCCCCCGGGGATATCTGAAAAAACTATTATAATCCGGTTTGGCAGACATACAATGCTTTCATACTCATATTCGATCCAGCCGGTATGCGAGCAGATAGCATTGGGACAGAGTTCTTTACCCATCGGGAGCATCCTGACTTTACCATCTTCAATCTCTATGTACGCTGTATGCTCGTTTTCATTACCGAAAGGAAAAGAATAGCTGTACGTTTCACCGGGTGCCAGGGAAAGCTCGGCAACCTGGCGGTTTTCAACATAAATAGTAGCATATTTTCTCTCAGCGGCGCTCACCTGTTGAAGGTTAAACCAAAACCCGGCAACGCCCCAGATCAAAATTGCTGCAATGACTATGTAATCAGTAAATTTAATTTTTAATTTGTCCATAAAAAATCACCCGATAGGTATTATAACATATCAGGTGATTAAAAGGGACCAGTCTAATTTACCCGGCAGTCACTATGAGAGCATCAGCAGCAATGACACCTTTTCCTTCTTCATATACCACAAGGGGATTTATATCCATTTCTACTATCACATCTTCAAGCTCAACAGCCAGCCGGGAAACCTGAAGCAAAACAGAAACCAGGGCATCTGTATCTCTCGGTCTTTGTCCACGGATTCCATCAAAAAGCGTCCGTCCTTTAAGTTCATCAATCATTTCCCGGGCATCTTCTTCACGGAGCGGAGCGATCCTGGTTGAGGCATCCTCTAAAACTTCAACGAATATGCCGCCAAGACCCAACACGATTGCCGGACCAAAGAGAGGATCTTTCTTAACGCCAACAATCACCTCCAGGCCGCTCTCAAGCATTTCCTGGACTAAAGCCCCTTCAATATGTGCATCTGCTTTGTATTGTATAGCATTCGCCATAATTTGTTCATAAGCCTTTCTAATCCCGGCTGCGTCATCAATATTGAGGACTACCCCGCCGGCATCGCTTTTATGAGGAATGTGGGGCGACAATATTTTCATAACCAGGGGGTAGCCTATATTTTCTGCTGCCCTTACTGCTTCATCTGCAGTTTGAACCGCTATTTCCCTGGTGACCGGTATTTTATAAGCTTGAAGAATTTGCTTGGAGACGTTTTCTGTCAGCATTTTTTTATTAGGCGCTGTATGTTTCCGGATAACCTGAAGCGCTTTCTCCTGTTCAACTCCCGGCTGATAAGAAGGATAAACTCTTATTTCTGCAGATTTTCCAACCCAATCGGCCAGGGCTTTAATCGCCCAGAGACCGCTAGGAATATGTTCAATAACCGGGATTCCTGCCTGAATTATTTTTTGCTTAGCTTCCATGGCATAATCCTGCCCTGTAGGCCAGGTGAAAATGACAAGAGGTTTTTTAATATCATTATAAGCATCAATAATTTTCTTATCGGCATCAGGATCAGGCATCTCAAGATTATAAAAGAAACCTCCTATATCAACATCAGGATCCTGCATCACGAGACGCAGAGATTGCTGGAATAGTTCTGTATCAAAAAACAATTGTGAAGTGAGATCAACAGGGTTGCCAACAGCGCCAAAGGAGGGCAATATACCACGTAGTTTTTCCTGGGTACCTTCTGTCAGGCGAACTACCTCGATACCGTATTCCGGACACTTATCAGCTACTACTACTCCGCTGCCGCCTGAAATTGTGATAATGGCCATCTTTTTACCCTTTGGCAGCCGACCTGCTGCAAAGAGTGTAATCAGTGCATTCATCTGTTCTACATCATCTGCTCTTGATACGCCAAACTGTTTAAATACAGCATCATAGACTTGATCGGAACCGACGAGAGCTCCGGTATGCGAAGCCGCTGCAGCAGCGCCGCTTTCTGTGCGACCCACTTTCAGCATAGTTACAAGCTTTTTATTCTGAAGCGCTTTCTTACATGCTTCAATAAAGAGTTTACCGTCACCCTGCAACCCTTCCATATACCCCGCTACAATGGATACTTCATCACGTGCAGAAAAATAGTTCAGGATCTCAGCAAAGGAAACGTCAGCTTCGTTGCCGGTACTGACAAAATAGTTAAAACCGATGGAAAGCTGTATGACCATCTGGTAGATAATCCCACCAAGACCGCCGCTCTGGGTTATGAATGAAAGCAACTCGGGATGAACAAGATCTTTTCTTTCCTGGTTATAGAAAAAACTGGCCATGCAGCCGTTATAATAGTTTAAGATGCCAAGACAGTTTGGTCCCAGGATGCGCATGCCGCTTTTATCAGCAAGCTTTGTCATCTCTTTCTGTTTTAAGAGGCCGCGCTCACCAACTTCAGCAAATCCCGATGTAAAAACTATGGCCGCCTTTACTTTTTTCTCGGCGCATTCAACCAGCACATCCATGGCCTGAGACTCATTCACGCCAATTATGGCAAGGTCTACCGGGTTTTCAATATCGAGAATTGAATTGTAACATTTCAAACCCCCGACACGATCATATTTTGGATTAACTGGATATAGATCACCCCTGTATCCGAACATATTCAACAGATAAAGAGGAATGCCATTTGGTTTTAAGGCATTTTGGCTCGCCCCGATTACCGCCAGGGAACGGGGATAAAAAAACGCTTCCAATTCATTTTCATTCAACAGCTCTGGTTCATGTGGCAGCCGGCTTTTCATTGTCGACTCCTTCCTGTTAGTGCAGGTAATATTACCGATATATTTTCAGCTATTAATATTTTACATGATCAATTAATAAATGGGTATAGTTTTTTCAGAAACTGCTGCAAATAAAATGCTGTCTGTTTATCCTTCAGAATTATCACTTTTGATCTCTTATGTTATAATCAAAACAGATGATTTTATGTAATCAAGGAGGTTTATATTTAGTTGGCAGAGAAAAAAACACCTTTTGATCAACAAAATAGCAATAAATCAAATATTAAGGATAACGGCAAATCTGGCAAAGAAAGAAAAAAAAGATCTCTCTTAAAAATAGTTCTGCTTGTTGTATTGATCCTGGCGATAGCCGTTGGCGGCGCTCTTGCTGCTGTTGCATACAGCTATATCGAGGAAGCACCTGAAATTGATCCTGAGCGCCTCGCTACTGTGGAAACGTCTTACCTTTATGACAGTAATGGCAATGAAATAACTGCCCTGCATGAAGAACAGAACCGCATTGTAGTAGAGCTAAATGAAATTCCGATCCATGTGCAGCAGGCATTTATAGCGATTGAAGATGAACGTTTCCATAGTCACTTTGGCTTTGACATTATCGGCAGTTTCAGGGCATTTTTTGCAAACCTGAGAGCCGGCACTATCGTCCAGGGAGCAAGCACCCTTACACAGCAGCTTGCACAAAACGCTTTTCTGACAACCGAAACAAGTTACAAACGTAAAGTGCAGGAAATCTGGCTGGCTATTCAACTTGAAAGAAGTTATTCCAAGGAAGAGATAATTGAACTTTATCTTAACCGAATGTATTTCGGTAATGGCGCTTACGGAGTTGAAGCTGCCGCACAAACCTATTTCAATAAAAATGTCGGTGACCTGACCATTGCCGAAGGAGCTATGCTCGCCGCAGCCTTGCGTTCACCTAACTATTATAATCCCATCGATAATCAGATAGCAGCTGAAGAGCGCATGGAGCTGGTCCTGTTCAATATGAACCGCCTGGAACTGATCAGCGAAGAAGAATACCGACAGGCTTTAAACCAGAACATCGCCTATTCCAGGGCTCCGAGTGAAGACTATCCTTATCCTCACTTTGTTGATTATGTAGTGCATCACGAGCTAATCAGGATATTAAGTGCAATACCCTCAATTGGATCTGTCGATGAGGCATACAGAGCGATCTATACAGGTGGACTGCGTGTATACACTACGCTTGAGCCACCCATGCAAAGCCATGTGGAAGAGGTTCTTGGCAGAACAGAGTTGTATCCCACAACTATATTAGTCAATATGCCCCGGGTGAGAGAAGCGGTAGCCGAATTACCGGCAAACCGTGACCTGACCAGGGCACAGATAGAAGAATTGGTCGACGAGGAAAATGGAGTGCCGCAACCGCAGGCGGCCATAGTTGTTGCAGATCCGACAACAGGTCAGATTAAAGCGCTCGGAGGTGGCCGCGAATATCGCAAAAGGGTTGATGAAGTGCTGCGTTTTAATACTTTACGTCAGCCTGGATCTGCCATCAAACCGATTATTACCTACGGCCCTGCATTTGAGGAAGGAGTTTTGGCAGGCGCCGGATCGACCCTGGATGATTCACCATACATAAACCCGGCAGGCAACTGGTTCCCGGAAAACTTTGATTTCAGGTTCCGGGGCATGATTACAGCCCGCGAAGCGCTATATATGTCTTACAACATTCCGGCTATCAGGGCGATTGAAGCGCTGGGGCCGCGTGTCGGGGCTGCTTATGCTGAAAGAATGGGCATCTCAACCCTGCATCCAGATGAAGTTGATAACCTCAGCCTGACCCTGGGCGGACTGACTTACGGGGTAAGCGCTATTGATATGGCCCAGGCC
>JAHYJM010000025.1 GCA_019428945.1 Bacillota bacterium
TCCCCGAAAACCCTATGACTGTCGAATGCTCCCGAAGCCGCCGTGGCGCATAACCAGCGTGTTCATGTTCCCCAAACCTCAACCACTATATCTTGTGGTTACCCACACTCGTTCCGGAAGGACCTTATTTGAATTCGTCACTCGTGATGAAGTTCCGCGAGGCGGAGGATGAAACCGCTTTCCATTTTCGCCAGCACCGAGCGCACCGCCTGCTCCCGTTCGTCCAGGTTCAGAAACTCCCGCTCCACCGCCTCGCGCAGTTGGCCGAGATCCGTTCCGGCAATTGCGTTGCGCACGGAGACGAGCACGTCCAGGCCGGTCTTGATCAGCACCCCTTCATCGACGGCCACGTAGACCTCGCCCTCCGCTTCGTTTTCGTAGATCAGAATTCCGGGCGCGAGCGCCGCAACGCAGTCGAGTCGGCGCGGCAAGAGTCCGAACGAGCCCTCGCGGGTCTCCGCAACAATGCGAGAAACGCCGGTTTTCTCGGCGAAGATTCGAAACGGCAGGAGAACTTTAAGATTCATGAGTGTCGGCCGCGGCATCTTCGACCTCCGATTGAGGATTGGGTTGTGGTTTCGACTTGGCCTTCCTCTTCGCCTCATCCACCGTCCCGATCATGTAGAGCGCGCTCTCCGGATAGTCTTTAAATTCATCGCTCAGGATCCGTTCGCAGCCGTCCAGCGCGTCCTTGAGGCTGACAATCTTTCCTTTGAGGCCGGTGAACTGCTCGGTCGTGAAAAAGGGCTGGGTGAGAAAACGCTCCAACCGGCGGGCGCGGGCGACCACGTTGCGGTCCTCGGGCGAAAGCTGCTCAAGGCCGAGCATGGCGATGATGTCCTTGAGTTCCGCGTATTGCGCGAGCGTCCGCCGGATTTCCTGCGCCAAGCCGTAATGCCGTTCGCCGACGATGCCCGGCGTGGCCATCTTGGAACTGGATTGCAGCGGATCGATGGCCGGGTAAAGGCCTTCGCTTGCCCGCTTGCGCGAGAGCACGATCGAGGCGGAGAGATGCGAGAACGTATGCACCGCCGCCGGATCGGTGAAATCGTCCGCCGGCACGTACACGGCCTGGATGGACGTGATGGCCCCGGCATCGGTGTTGGCGATACGTTCCTCCAACCGCGACAACTCGGTGCCCATCGTGGGTTGATAACCGAGGCGAGACGGCATCTGCCCCATCAAACCGGACACCTCGGAACCGGCCTGGATGAACCGGAAAATATTATCGATCAGCAGCAGCACATCGCGCCGCTCGTCGTCCCGGAAATACTCCGCCATCGTAAGCGCGGCGTTGACCGCGCGGAAACGGGTTCCGGGAGGTTCGCTCATCTGGCCGAACACCATCACCATGTGCGGCAGCACGCCGGCTTCCTTCATCTCGCGGTAAAGCTCCTCGCCTTCGCGACAGCGTTCGCCGATACCACAAAACAGACTGACCCCTTCGTGGTGTCCGACCATGTTGTGGATCATTTCGGTGAGCAATACCGTCTTGCCCACGCCCGCCCCGCCGAACAGTCCAGCCTTGCCGCCGCGCTCCAGCGGCACCAGCACATCGATGACCTTGATGCCCGTCTCGAAGACCTCGGATTGGGTGGAGCGCCGGGCCAACGGCGGCGGGGCTCGATGGACTGTGCGCCATTGGACATCCGTCGGCGCCGCCTGGCGGTCGATGGCGTTCCCGAACACGTCGAACATTCGCGAGAGAATTCCCTTGCCGACCGGCGCCTTCAACGGCCCGCCCGAGTCTTCCACCGACATGCCGCGGGCGAGGCCTTGCGTGGGGGTCAACGCAATCCCGCGGACGCGATGTGCGTCGAGTTGAGCTAATACCTCGATGACAATTTCCCACTTCTTCGCGTACAGCAACGAGTAGATGGGCGGTAAATGCGCTTCGAACCGTATATCTACGACACTGCCGCGCACAGAGACCACCGTGCCGAGGCTCGAAGGATTGGCTGTTATCTTCATGTTTGCTCCCGCTTATCCACCGTCCGTTTGCCTTCTCTTCCCCTGGCACAAAGCAGGCTCGGCTTCGAGTGTTTCGCGCACGCGCGCCAGTTGCCTTTCGATCCTCTCACGGTCATGGGCGTACTCGACGGTACGCTCGGCCTGTTCGGCGATCCATTGCACTTGTTCGCCAATCGCGCGCCGGCGGTATGGGCTGGCCGTCAAACCGGCAAGGGTTTGAAAGGCGTCGAGCATCCGCGACATGATGGCGACATCGCCTTTGGCGAGGCTTCGAATCTGGTCGAACGATTCGGCCAGCAAGCTTTCAAAGCTCGGGCCTTTGACGATCACTCGCAGTTCCCCTTCCTCGTAGCGGTGCGATGATGGGATTTGCTGGGAGACCAGCCGCGCCAGAATCGTGGTCAGATAGTCCACGCACATCACAGCCGTCGTTGTGTCGACGACGCCGGGGGAGAGTGCTTTCAACGCCACATCCACGATCTGCCTGATGCCGAAGGTCGCGTCCTGTTCCACCGTGCGATGGCGGCTGATGCTGAACGTCGCCTGCAGGGCGGCAGTTGTCCCTTGATCCGGCGGGTCTTCCAGAGCGAGTGAGGCCAGCGTGGTGTTCTGGACAACGAAGTCGCCGATGCCGTGCTCCATCCACACGATGGTTTTCCTGTCCCGCGCCAAGCGCAAGAGCGCTGTGTTATCCACGCTCTGGAGATAGCCGCTCTCCTTGGCCGGAACGGCGTGCCAATTCCGCACGACTGGAGGGCTTGGCGTTGGGTCATCCTCGTCTTCGCCCGACCCTTCTCCAAGTCTATCCGGAAACAGATGGTCAATGGCCGCGATGGTTTCCCTAGCGACCGAGGCGATAATGCTGGAAGCCTCGATCGAAGAGGCGATGTGATGAATGAAGAACATGAGGACGGCAACACCTCCGAGCGCCAGCACGAATCCGAAGAACACCGCCAGGCTTGGAACGAATGCGCCCTCGTCGCCACCGCGAATGGTGCGCAAGACGATCAGGCAATATGTGAAAATGCCGGCGAAGATCCCGAGCACGGCCTGCGTGACGCGGTTGCGTATGAAATTCCGCAGGATGCGCGAGGTGTATTGGTTCGAAGCCAGCGTCAGCACCACCAGGATCATCGAGAACGTGACGCCCACCACGGTCATCATCGTACCGGCGATCGTGGACATCATCCCGCGTGCGCCTTCCGCCCCGGCCCCGAACAGGCGCGGCCACTCGACTAGCCAGCGGTCGGTCCCGGCGGAATCTGTTTCGATCAGCGCGACCGCGAAGCCAATGCTGGCCAAGACAATCAGCGAAGGCAAAAACCAAAAGTTCGACCGCAGATCTCTCCAGAGTTGCTTGAACTTATTCATGGGTCAGATCCCACTTCCAGTTGCGATTTTCCGGCATGTCCTGACCGTGTTATCGATATGCTGCCTGTGCCCGATCCGCTTGTCCTTGAACTGTCTCTTGACGCATCGCTTTTTCAACCACTTGAATGATATCGGTTTTTTCGAACAGGTTCACTTCCATGATCTGCAGAATCGTGTGGAGGCTCCCCGGCAGATGAAGACGTTTCTTCACGATCGCCACGATCAGGTAAACGATCACGGCGATCCAGATCTGCGTCTTCACGGCATTGGCCGAGGTTTCGTAGAACGCCTTGATCCGAAGGTGCTGCTTGATCCATTTGAAGAACAGTTCGACCTGCCACCGCTTCCGATACGCGTCCGCGATCATCTGCGGCGGAACATCGAAGAGGTTCGTCAGGAACACGAGACGTTTCTTCTTCTCGGCATCGACGTAGGCGATTCGCCGCAACGATTCGGGATAACCGGTTCTGGACTTGTAACCGACCAGGGAGATGACTTGGTCCCCTCGCACCCCCCGAGAGCGTTCGGATCGAATCGACGAGAGACGATGGAACCGCAGATTGCTCTTCGCGCGGACGACGAAGAACGCCGGCAGGAGATGAATCGCATAGAGGCGCGCGAAGTCGGTGTACCCGCGATCCATCGTGACGACGGAATCCTTCTCCACCGGCACAACGTCGAGAAGGTTGACGTCGTGTACTGCGGCGGGGGTTACGCTGATAAACGTAGGGATGGAGCCCTTCAGGTCCAGAAGCGTGTGCATCTTGATGGCGGCCTTCGTCTTCCGGAAGGTGGCCCACGGAAACATGGAGAGGCACAGGTCGATGGTCGTGGAGTCGAGGGCGAAGAGAGAGTGCCCCAGTTCGATCTCCATTTCCTCGCCTTGGTACAACTTGCGGGCGGCTTGGATCAATGCATAACCGAGGTCCTGATAAATCCGGAAGTCTCTCGTCTCGTTCGCGTCGGCCAAGGTGGCTCGGGAGATCTTTCCCCGCATCCCCACGTGATAGAGTTTCTTCCGGTGGGAGGAGAGGCACGATTCGATGTTGCGCAGGCTGTCCCGCCCGGTCAATTGGGCGAACGCCATCGCGATGAATTGATCCCGGCAGGAGAAGGTGCGAACCCGATAGTGCCCCTGGTATCGATCGACGTATTTGCGAAAGGTGTGTCGAGGCAGATAGGACAGGAGCTGGGCGAAGACCGTGGAACCCGAATTCATGGGAACTCTCCCCCCGGAATGATCTTGGGGGGATGGTACCCGAAGTGGATTGAGAGAAATTGCATCTTTCGAAATCAACCTCGTTGTTAACCGGACAGCAGTGATGTGGGATACAGAATCACGGCCGTCCTGCCGTAACGTTCCTGGCTTATAGCGTATATCGCCAACGGGTTGAGCATTTTCACGCGGAAGTTGGTTCTCCCATAGGTCACTGGCGGATCCGCTGAACCAGGGCAATGGGCGATGTCGGATCCGGCGCACCCTCCGTCATCCATCGCGATCCCTCATTTCCTGTCCGTCTTTTCCTCAACTTTCTCGGCGGCTCGCTCGGCCGCGCCCCCGACCTTCTCGCCGGCCTGTTCGACCTTGTCGCCGGCCCTTTCTACGGCCTTGTCGACCTTTTCGCCCGCTCGCTCTGCAGGCCCCTTTCGTTCACAGGCCCCGATTCCGAACCCCAGTCCGACGGCCAGCAGCAGGATGGCCAGTTTTCTCGTTGCTTCCATGATCCCCTCCCTCAGTCTTGGATTTTCGGGTCAAAGATACGATGTGCCGCCTTCGTTCCAGTACTTGCGATGCACTTTACTGCGCAGCTGTTTCCCGCAACGGAATCATCTCAATCCTGCGCCTTCTCCTTGAGCACGTCGACTAGCAGCTGCGTCGACACCCGGACCAGCACCGCCTTTTGCACCGCGGTGGCTCCCCTCAAGCAAGCCCACACCCTACAACGGCCTAAATGCGACTATCATATTAGCCACTTACAAGCCGCACAACACGCCATTTTTATCAGTTTTTATCACGGCTGTCCCGATGTTTGAGCTTTCCGAGCCGAATAACATTTTAGAATCATGATGATAACCTATATATTCTCCGTAACCGATTTCAACTCCCGAGTATCCTGTGGCCATTCCGATCGGGAAGGGATGGCCCATGAACGACGGCAAGACCGTCTTCGCGCAACTGTTCGAGCATATCCCGATGAACGACTTCCGAAAGGCTGTTCGCAGGTACCGGGGAGAGTACAAGGTCCAGAAGTTCTCCTGCCTCGATCAATTTCTCTGCATGGCCTTCGCGCAACTGACGTTCCGGGAAAGCCTGCGAGACATCGAGACCTGCCTGCGAACCGTTCGCCCCAAGTTGTATCACATGGGCATCCGGGGAGGGATCTCCCGAACCACCTTGGCCAA
Source organism: Bacillota bacterium (assembly GCA_019428945.1). GTDB lineage: Bacteria > Bacillota > Dethiobacteria > DTU022 > DTU022 > JAABTH01. The sequence continues at coordinate 5,746 of JAHYJM010000025.1, forward strand.
GACCAACGAGAACCGCGACTGGCGCATCTACGCCGACTTCGCCCAGGTCCTGATCCGGACCGCCAGAGGGCTGTACGTCAACGATCCGTTTGCAGTGGAACTGGAGCAGACGGTGTACGCCCTCGACTCCACGACGATCGACTTGTGCCTTTCTCTTTTCCCATGGGCGAGATTTCGCAAACGGAAGGCCGCCGTCAAACTCCACACCCTTCTGGATCTGCGGGGGAACATCCCCTCGTTCATCAAGATCACCGACGGGAAGCGGCACGACGTGCATATCCTCGACGAGCTGGTTCCCGAACCCGGGTCGTATTACGTGATGGATCGAGGGTATCTCGACTTCACGAGGCTTCATGCCTTTTCTCTTGGCTTGGCCTTCTTCGTCACACGGGCCAAGACGAACCTGCGCTATCGTCGCGTGAACTCCAAGCCCATCGACAAGGCGACCGGGGTGCGTTCCGATCAGACCATCGTGCTGACGGGCATCAACACGGCCGAGCATTATCCCGACAAGCTCCGCCGTGTACGATTCTTCGACGTCGAGAACAAGAAGAAACTGGTTTTTCTGACCAACGATTTTTCCCTTCCCCCGGAGAGCATCGCCTTGCTCTACAAGCAGCGGTGGCAGGTCGAACTCTTCTTCCGGTGGATCAAGCAGCATCTTCGCATCAAGGCGTTCTTCGGAACTTCCGAGAACGCCGTGAAGACGCAGGTGTGGATCGCGATCTCGGTCTACGTTCTGGTGGCGATCGTCAAGAAGCGGCTGCATTTGAAGCAGAGCCTCTACACAATTCTCCAAATTCTGAGCATCTCCGTTTTAGAAAAAGAACCGTTTTCCCAGATACTTACGAATCACGAGCGTTCAGGTTTGCTGCCCGAGCCTGATAACCAGTTGAATCTATTCAAATAACAACGGGACAGCCGTGATGGCTAATTACAAAAAGGCGGATCCCGCAGAAGGATCGACCTTCCCGTTTCCCGGCTCTCCGAATGTGCCAGTATGCGAACCCGCCCGGGGTGGGTCGAGCCGGAGATCTGGTTCCGGATCATTCATCTCTCCCAGGATGGTCACGGTTGTACGCGTGTGGCCGCCTTGGGTTAGACGAAAGGTCATTTCATCTTGGTGCCGAAGGAGGGGACTCGAACCCCCACGGGTTTCCCCACCATGAAAGCATTCCGACCTCGATCGAAGTCGAGGCTTCTTCGGGACCCGCTCCGGATTCCAGGGCCTATTTCGTCTGATACTGCAGGCAGGGCCGGCAGTTGGCGATAATAAGCGCTCCCACCGCGATAAGTCCCTTGATTATGTTGTCGATCGTCACGATCCATCACCTCCCGGTTATTGGCTCAATCGGCGGAGCAGAACCGGAAGAGGAAACAGGGCCGTCATCACGGAAGGTGCACAGGGTGCTGGGCTCCGCTTGACCTTTCCTGGGATCTCCTGTTAATATTTTCGTTTAATAAGGACCGTGACCTCCGTTTCAACGCGCCCGGCCCGTCCACTTGCATCGATCCGCTGAAATGGAGCCGTTCAAGATGGTTTCGGCATTGCCGTACGTTCTCGCCTCCGCCTACCTCGTTCCCGGAATTCTGGCACTCCTGATCCGGAACCCTCGCCGCTCACGCGTCGTTGGTTTCGGGGGAGGCGCCGTCGCTTCCTTTCTCGGCCTGGCCGTCACACTGGCAGGGGCGATTCAGGAAGCTCCGATGCGCATTCCGCTACCGGCCCCCGTGCCGTGGGCGGCATCAGAACTGTTCCTCGACGGTCTCTCCGCGTTCTTCCTCGTCCTGGTCTTCTTCGTCGGGTTCCTCGTCTCCGTATACGCCGTCGGTTACATGAAGGAATTCGACGCACACCGGAGGGGCCAAGCCGCACCGCTGCTTCTGAACCTGCTCCTGCTCTCCATGGCCCTCGTCGTCTCCGCGGGGGACATGCTGTCGTTCCTGCTCGGCTGGGAGGCGATGAGCCTCGCTTCCTATTTTCTCGTCGTCCTCGACCACGAGAAGAAAGAGGCGCGGCAGGCGGGGCTCATCTACCTGATCGCAACGCACATCGGGACGGGTGGAATCCTCCTGGCGTTCCTCTTCCTCGTCCAGATGACCGGCTCGTTCTCTTTCAACGGGTTCGCCACCGTTCCCATCTCCGACCCGGCGATCCTCTCCGCCACGTTCGGGTTCGCCCTCCTGGGGTTCGGCACGAAGGCGGGGATCTTCCCGTTCCACATCTGGCTGCCGTATGCCCACCCGGAGGCGCCATCGCCGGTTTCCGCCGTCATGTCCGGCGTCATGATCAAGATGGGGATCTACGGGATCGTCCGGTTCCTCTTCTACCTGCTCCCTTCGCCCCCCGCCTCCTTCGGTGCAACCCTGCTCTCCCTGGGGCTGCTCTCCGGCGTCTTCGGCGTCCTCTACGCGATCATCCAGCACGACCTGAAGCGGCTGCTCGCCTTCCACAGCGTCGAGAACATCGGCATCATCCTGATCGGGATCGGGGCGGCCTCATTGTGCCAGGCCATCGGACGACCCGATGCCGCGCGGATGCTCCTCGTGGGGGGACTGTTCCATGTCCTGAACCACGCCACTTTCAAGGCGCTCCTATTTCTTGGGGCCGGCGCGGTCCTGCAAGGTACTCACACCCGCAACATCGAGAAACTCGGGGGGCTGATGCGCGGGATGCCGCTCACAGGGGTCGCGTTCCTCGCGGGATCCCTCGCCATCTCGGCCGTGCCTCCGTTCAACGGGTTCGCGAGCGAATTCGCCATCTACCGGGGGCTGTGGGCCGCTGCGGGGGGCGCGGGAACCGGGGGAGTCTTCCTTGCCGCGATGGCGGGACTCGCGCTCATCGGGGGGCTGGCGGTCGTCTGCTTCGTCAAGGTCGTCGGGACGGTTTTCCTCGGGAACGCCCGCAGCGCCCAGGCGTCCGCGGCCCGCGACCCGTCCGTGGCAATGGAATTCCCGATGGGGACGCTCGCCCTTGTCTGCCTCGGACTCGGGGTCTTCCCCTCCCTCGTCCTTGACCACCTCATGGAGATCACCTCCTTCCTCTTGCCAGCGGGAGTGACGGCGGGCCCCGAGGTCCCGGCCGCGGGAGGAAAACCGTTCACCGTGGCGATTGCGCTGGCGATCGCGATCGGCGGGCTGTCGCTCCTCCGGACGTTCCTGACGCGGCGGAACGGCCGACGTGCGGGGAGCACATGGGGGTGCGGCTTCCCGTACGCCACCCCGCGGATGCAGTACACCGCGTCGTCGTTCGCCGACCCGATCCTGCACGTCTTCCGGGGCATCCTCCGTCCGCACACGACACGCACGGAGCGGCTATCCGGAAGGTTCCTGCTCGAGGTGGAGCACGAGACGCACTTCCACGACCTCCTCGAGAACGGCCTCTACCTGCCGGTCTACCGCCTGTTCGTGCAGGCCGCGTTCCAGGCTCGCCGCCTGCACCCGGGGTACATCCACCTCTACCTCGCCTACATCCTCGGGGCCGTCGTGCTCCTGCTGGTCTTTTTTCATTAAAGGGGAAACGATTCCATGACGTTTGCCGTACACATCGCGATCTTCGTCCTCCTCGGCCCCCTCCTTGCCGGAGTCGTCCGAAAGACGAAGGCATTCCTCTCCTGCCGTCAAGGCGCGTCGGTGTTTCAGCCGTACCTGGACCTGTGGAAGCGGTTCCGCAGAGGGATCGTCCGCAGCACGACGGCGTCGTGGGTGTTCGACCTGTCCGCGCCGGTCGTCCTCGGCGCTTCGCTGGTCCTCTCGGCGGCAACCCCCTTATGGTCCCGCGATGTGCCTCTCCCGATGCATTTCATCCTCTTCCTCTACCTGATGGCGCTCCCCCGGTTCTTTCAGGCTCTGGCCGGACTGGACACGGGAAGCGCGTTCGGGGGGCTGGGGGCCAGCCGGGAAGTGGCCGTCTCGGCGATGGCGGAGCCAGCGATGATCCTTTCGTTCTGCGGCTTGGCGTACCTCGGGGGCGCGGACACGGTGAGCGGGATGATCGCGGGCGTTCCCCAGGGAAGGGTGCTCTGGCGGCCAGAGGTAATCCTCCTGGCCGGCACGTTGTTCCTGCTGCTGCTGGCGGAAAACGCGCGGATTCCGGTGGACGACCCGGCGACGCACCTCGAACTTACGATGATCCACGAGGCGATGGTGCTGGACCACGCGGGAGTCGATCTCGCGATGATCCAGCTGGCCTCCGGCGTCCGCCTGGTCCTCTTTTCTGCCCTCGTGTCCGGCACCCTCCTCCCGGAGACGCTCTCCCTGCCGGCCGTTTTCGCGATCCCGGCGGCGGTCGCGAAGGTCGTCCTCTCCGGGGTGCTGATCGGCGCGACGGAGGCGGGAATGGCGCGGATGAGGCTCTCCAGGATCGTGTCGTACCTTCTGATCGCCACAGTGTTGGCCGCCATCGCGCTCGCCGTCCGGTACGCGGGGTGAGTGCTTCAGTTCATAACTACGGTGTCGCACCGAGAGGGTCGATGCGCCGCATCCGGCACGGCGTCGCGACCGAGGCGTACTGGGCAAGTACGGTGAGGGAGCGCGTACTTCGCCGGGGCGGATGCAGCGGCACTCGAATGCAACCGTAGTTATGAATTGAAGCACTAAGGGGAGCCGTGAACACCATCACCATCCTGCTGCTTCTGCTCGGGCTCCACACCGCCGTGACGGCGCGGATCCGGACCGCGATCCGGTCCCTTGCCGTCCAGGGAATCCTGCTCGCCCTCCTCCCCTTTCTCGCCGCGCCGGGCCCCGCGTGGCGCGCGGCAGGGCTCGGCCTTGCGACGATCGCGGTCAAGAGCATCGCGATCCCCATGATTCTCGCCCGCGCGGTGAACCGCCTTGAGATCGGGCAGGAGTTTGAGTCGCTCCTCTCGACGAAGACCGTCATCCTGCTGACCGGCGTGCTGACGCTTGCGGCTTTCGTCGCGTGCGCCCGGTTCGGCCTTTCCGGCCAGGATCGGCTTGGCGCTGCTGCTGGCCTTACACTCCTTTTTTCGGGGCTCCTCATGATGACAACGCGCGTCAAGGCCGTCAGCCAGGTGATCGGGTTCGTCGTCCTCGAAAACGGGATCTTCCTGTTCGGCGCGGCGTCGGGCAGCGAGTTCACGCTGCCGATCGAGCTGGGGATCTTCCTCGACCTGTTCGTCGCCGTTTTCCTGATGGGAATCCTGTTGCTCAAGATCCAGCGGGCGTTCACCCACATGGACGTTCGGAAAATACACACGTTGAAGGATTAGAGGATGATCCCGCTGCTTCTTCTCGCTCCGCTGGCAGGGGTGATCCTGGCGCTCCTGTCGCGCACCCCTTGGCAGTCCGCCCTCGGTACCGCCGTCGGCGCGGTCGGACTCCTTACCGGCGCGGTGATCCAGGGGATGTCCCCCCGCGTCGCCGCGTGGGGCGATCTCCTGCGGCTCGACGAACTCGGGGCGTACTTCCTCCTGATCGTCGCCGGCGTCCACTTCCTCTGCTCCGTGTACGCGTACGGGTATTTCCGACGGGAGCTCGAGGGAGGGCACATCGGCCCGGCCAAGGTGCAGATGTATCACGTGTGGACCAACCTGTTTGTCCTCTCGATGGTGGTGGTCGTCTGCGCCCATCACCTCGCGCTGCAATGGGTCGCCGTCGAAGCCACGACGCTGTTCTCGGCCCCGCTCATCTACCTGCACGGGGACCGTCGTGGGATGGAGGCCGCCTGGAAGTACCTGCTCATCTGCTCGGTCGGGATCGCCTTCGCTTTCCTCGGGATCATCTTCCTCTCTCGGGCGGCCGGCGACATCCCGCTGACGTACACGGCGCTTCCGCTCGCGGCGAACAGGCTCGACCCCCGCTTCCTCCGGCTGGCGTTCCTCTTCTTCCTGGTGGGATACGGGACGAAGATGGGGCTCGCGCCGATGCACACGTGGCTTCCAGACGCGCACAGCCAGGCCCCCGCGCCGGCCTCGGCGATGCTGTCCGGGGTTCTTCTGAACTGCGCCCTCCTCTCCATCCTGCGGGTCGCCCCGGCGATCCCCGGCGCGTACGCCTCTCCCCTGCTCATCCTCTTCGGTATCCTGTCGATCGCGGTCCCGGCGCTCCTCGTGGCGGTCCAGCGGGACATCAAGCGGCTGCTCGCCTTCTCCTCGATCGAGAACATGGGGATCGTTGTCCTCGGGCTCGGGTTCGGCGGGGCGGCCCGGCCGGCTGCGCTGCTGCACGTGCTGAACCACTCCGTGGCCAAGGTCCTGCTCTTTCTCGTCGCGGGGGACCTCATTCTGCGGTTCGGCACGCAGAAGATCCGGCAGATCCACGGGATCCTTCGGAAGACGCCGCTGCGCGGCGTCCTGCTCTTCGGGGGGATCCTCGCGATCACGGGGTCGCCACCGTTCGGCGCCTTCTGGAGCGAGTTCGGCATCCTCGTCGGGGGCATCGCGGGCGGACACCTGGGCGTTTCCCTCGCGTACCTCGTCCTGCTTGCCATCCTCTTCGGCTCCTTCCTCATGTACGGCAGCGACATGGTCTTCGGGAAAGGCGTGCCGGAAAAACTTTCCGGCCCGGAACTGTGGTGCCTCCTCCCGGCGTGCGTCCTACTGCTGGCGTCCCTTTGGCTGGGGCTTCACGTCCCGGCGGGCCTGTACAAGACGCTGGAGCGGCTCTCCACCGTTGTCGCGTTCTCCTGACCGCGAAAGGGAATAACCGATGCGCTGCGTCCACACGTTCGACCTCGGCAATTTCGCCCCGCTGGCGGAGGAAGCGTTCGGCGCGTTCCTCCGGGAAACCCCCACCGGCGGCGACCGCCTCCTCGCACTGTTCGCGGAGGAGCCTTCCCCGGGACGATTTCTTCTTCACGCGGTCGCCGGAGGGGCCATCCCGGGCCGGTTCGTACATGCCTGCATGGAGACCTCCACGCGCTCCTTCCGGACGTTCACCGACGTCTGCCCCGGAACGCACTGGTTTGAGCGGGAGATCTACGACCACTTCGGTCTGGTGCCGGAAGGTCACCCCGAGCTCAACCCCCTGCGCTTCCATGAAGCGTGGCCGAAGAAGTTTTTCCCGCTGCGGTCCGCGGGTGCGCCCGCGCCGGATCCGCGCCGCGGCTACCGCTTCCTCCTCGTGCGGGGAGAGGGGATCCACGAGGTAGCGGTCGGACCGGTCCACGCGGGGATCATCGAACCGGGTCATTTCCGGTTCTCCTGCGCGGGCGAGACGATCCAGAACCTCGAGATCCGCCTCGGGTACCAGCACAAGGGGATAGAGTCGCTGCTCCCCGGAGTCCCGGGGATGCCGAAGGTCCTCCTTTCCGAGTCGATCTCCGGGGACACCGCCATTGGGCACTCCACCGCGTGCGCCCGCCTTCTCGAAGCGATCACGGGAAACCTCGCGGATTTGTCCGCGGAGCGATGGCGCGCCGTCGCGCTCGAGATCGAGCGGATCTCGAACCATTGCGGGGACCTGGGGGGACTCTCGACCGACATCGGATACCTGTTCGGGGCGGCCCACTTCGGGCACCTGCGCGGGGCGGCGCTGAACCTGCTGCTGAAGATCACAGGGAATCGCTTCGGGCGCGGGCTGAACCGTGTCGGGGGGATCGGTCCCCGCGTACCGGGGATCGCGCCGGAAGACCTGATGGCGGGGCTGAGTCGCCTGCGGGCCGAAGTGGAGAACGTCGGGACGACGATGCTGGACGCCTCGTCAGTCGTATCCCGGATGGAAGGGACGGGTCGTCTCCTCCTGCATACGGCGAAGATGCTGCAACTCGTGGGCATGGTGGCCCGCGCCTCTGGCCGGGACGTCGACGCCCGGCGGGACTTCCCCTCCCCGGCCTACGTGGATTCGCCCCCGACGAAGGTTCTGCTCGAAACCGGTGACGTGATGGCCCGCGCAAGGGTCCGGTTCATGGAGATGCGCTCCTCGTTCGATTGGCTTTCCGGCGTCCTCGCCGGGGGAATGCCGCCGCGCACAATTGCTGCCGAAGGGGTCGTCCCCGCGGCGGGCCGCCGCCTGGTCGTCTCCGTCGAGGAGGGGTGGCGCGGCGAGATCGTCCATGCCGCCATCGTCGATGACGAGAGTCGGATCACGCGTTACAAGGTCGTTGACCCGTCGTTCCGGAACTGGCCGGGGCTGCCGTTCGCCGTCCAGAAAAACGTTATCTCCGACTTCCCCGTGTGCAACAAGAGCTTCAACCTGTCGTACTCGGGCGCGGACCTGTAAGGGGGAACCCGATGCTGGAATCGATACTGAAGCGAGCGCGCACCGGGAACGTTACCGTCGGCCTTCCGGCGGGTGACCTCCCGGCGCTGTTCCGCGGGATGCCGGTGATCGGGGACGCCTTTCGGTCCGGGAACGTCGCCAGCATGTGTGCGAGGGTGTGCGCGACAGATGCGATCGACCCGGAGAAAAAGACGATCGACCTCGGACGGTGCGTCTTCTGTGGCCTGTGCGAGGAGGCGTGCGGCGGCGAGGGGATCCGATTCTCGCGGGATCCCCGTCTCCCGTCCGGCAAGCGGGAGCATCTGGTGCTCGGGGGACAGGAATTCTCCCCCCTGGCGGCCGCGACGGGCATCCGATCACTTCTCGGACGGTCGCTTCACCTTCGGGAGGTATCCGCTGGCGGGTGCAACGGGTGCGACCTCGAGGCGCAGGCGCTGGGCAACCCGATTTTCGACCTGCAGCGGTTCGGGATCGACTTCGTCGCATCGCCACGGCACGCGGACGGGCTACTGGTAACCGGCCCCGTCTCGAAGAATATGCGGGAGGCCCTGGTCAAGACGTACGAGGCGATCGCGGAGCCCAGGATCGTCATCGCGATCGGCGCGTGCTCCGCCAGCGGCGGAATCTTCCGTGGGTCCTATGCCGTCGAAGACGGCGTAGGCAACGTTCTGCCGGTCGACCTGTTCATCCCGGGATGCCCACCTCACCCGCTGACGCTGCTATACGCCATTCTCGGATTCCTCGGCCGGCCTCCGGAATAAACTCACGCCAAGGATGGGGATGGAAATCCGGGCCACCCTCAAATAACCCAAGACGAATCAGGAGGTTGCGAGGCAGAAAACAGCCGAATGTGCCGCTCTACTAACCGATCACGTACGGCTGGCCCGGAAATCTGGTCCCGGATCGTCCACGCCGCCGTTCACGGTCAAAATGGCGCCCTGCTGTCGGTGTACCGCGAACAGGAGGTGGAAGTCGCATTCGGCCCCATGGGGATACTCAAAGGTTGCGCCATCGGCACCCCGACGCGGCGAATGGAGGCCAACCAGATCATGAGCGGCGTCATCCAATATTCGTGGATCGCCCGCTTCTGCCTGGCTGCATGGCGGTGACGAATCGCAAGCCCGGATGGTCTTCCTCGACTCTGCCAAGCGTCCATTCCCTGTCGAACAACATTATGTCGCGGCCTTCGACATCCACCAGGTGGGCGCAGCCGCGCGCCGACGGGATCAAGCCATTTCCGGCCTGCACGCCCGGCTTGGGCTCGACCCAACGCGCGATCCGGAATGGCAGAGCTTCCAATGAAACGGAAACACCGTACTCGCTTTTCAACCGATGCTGTATGACCTCGAATTGCAGAATGCCGACTGCACCGAGCACCGGATCCCGCTCAAGCCGCGTCCGGTCGAAGAAGAGCTGAGCAGCCCCCTCCTCCGAAAGCTGCTCCAACCCCTTCTTGAGCTGCTTTCGCCTCATCGGATCGGCCAGTCGCACCCGCACGAAGTGCTCCGGTGAGAACCGTGGAATCTCCTCGAATTCCCATTCCCCCTGCTCGCAGAGCGTATCCCCGATGCGAAGCACCCCGGGGTCCCAGATACCGATCACATCCCCCGCGAACGCCTCGTCAATGAACGCCCGTTCCTGCCCGAGGAACTGCAGCGTACGGTTCAACGTAAGCGCCTTCCCGGTCCGAACATGTGTCACTTCCATCCCCCGGCGGAACCTGCCGGAACAGACCCGGGCGAACGCGACCCGGTCCCGGTGCAGAGGATCCATGTTCGCCTGGATCTTGAACACGAACCCGGAGAAACGTGGTGTGCTCGCGCCAACCCGTCCTTCCGTGCTGGGGAAATCTCCCGGCACGGGTGCGATGGTGCGAAATCTTTCGAGAAAGGGTTCCACACCGAAGTTGTTGATGGCGCTTCCGAAAAAAACGGGCGTGACCTCACCCCGCAGGAACCGCTCCTGATCGAAGCCGCTCCCGGCGCCGTCAAGGAGAGTCAGCTCGTCCAGCAGATGGCGATGCATGTGGTTACCGACCATCTCCAGAAACTCGGGGGCACGTAGATCATCAGCCTGCATCGGAGCTCTCCGCGATCCTCCCTCGGCCCGCGCGAAGCGGAGTACGTGGCGCGACCATCGGTCATACACCCCCTGGAAGCCTGACCCCGCGCCGATCGGCCAGTTCACGGGGCTTGTCGGAATGCCGAGCACCCTCTCGATTTCGTCCAGTAGCTCAAGAGGTTCCCGTCCGTGCCTGTCCATCTTGTTGATGAAGGTAACTACGGGGGTGCGGCGGAGGCGGCAGACCTCGAAGAGCTTGATCGTTTGCGGTTCGACGCCCTTCACACTGTCGATCAGCATCACAGCGCTGTCGGCCGCCGCCAACGTCCGGTAGGTGTCCTCGCTGAAGTCGTTGTGACCGGGGGTATCCAGAAGGTTCATCCGGACACCTTCGTATTCGAATTGAAGGACGCTCGTGGTGATGGAGATTCCGCGCTGCCTCTCCAGCTCCATCCAGTCGCTGGTCGTCTGGCGGCCGCCTCGCCGCTCCTTGACGGCACCTGCCAGGTGGATGGCGCCCCCGTAGAGGAGCATCTTTTCGGTCAGCGTCGTCTTGCCGGCGTCCGGATGGGAAATGATGGCGAAGGTCCTTCGCCTTGAGACTTCACTCTTGATGCGGCGTATGTCGCTCATGCCCGGCCTCCGCAGCCGGGCAGTGACATTCCGTCAGCCCGGCCCTCGCATGCAATTGTCCAGGGGAACCCGATCGGCGGATCGCGGGCGCATCAGGGCGGCGTCACGGTCAGGGCGCCGGGCGCACCGACCGGAATGGAAGCGATTTGGTCATGACGGAAACTGGGCAACTATGATCCTCCGGAGCCAGGCCACTCGATCCGGCACCCTGCATCTTTTTTTCATTATAACGCCATCAGCGGAAAGCTGAAGCAGGCGCGATGAGTCATAATAGATGATCGGCAGGTGAAACAATGAAATCCATCATGCCTTACATCAATCCCGGGATGAAGGACCGCTGCATCGTGTGCGGCGCGTTCGCGGCAAATTATTTTGCAAGCGCTATCTCCAGCATCGGAACGATCCGGAAGATCAGGGCTATCGGCGGTTTTTGTCGAAGCTCTCCGATCCTTTGTTGAAGCGGCTGGCGCAGGGCCCGCACCAAAGTCAATTGTACCTTGTGTTCTTCATCCTTTTTGCTGTGCCGCAGCTCACCAACCAGCCAGAGGAGTCCGAGACCAAAAAGGGTTTAGTGTCGTCGCCTTAGATTATTTCCCTCGCAGTGAAGACCGGTGGGTGCATTCATTTAGCTGATTAGTTTCAATCTTCCGCAATAAGTTTGTCATCCCCGAATGCTTTTATCGGGGATCCATGATTTCGGTCGGTTAGAAGCTGGATTCCCGATCAGAATCGCTTCGGGAATGACACAATTTATGTTCTGCGGAAGATTCGCGCTATTCAGGTTCATTTATGGAAATAGCGGAATAACCCCAGTCCCCCGATCGTTCCCCGGGACGCAGCTTCAGGGTCGTTTTCATCCACATAAGGGTTGCGCAGAGCATCGGTGAGAATCAGACCGCCGATGGCGCCATACAGGAGACCCGCGCCGCCGCCGGTCAGCAACAGGTCCATCTCCATACCGATACCGACGCCAGTAAAGAGCAAACCGGTGAGCAAACCAACGAGACCAAGAATGATGGCGCCAAACATTTTATTCCCGGTTCTTTGTGCCGCCCAGCCGCCGACGGCCCAGGCCATCATCGAGTAGATGGCAAAACCACCAAGGCCCCAGCGAGACAAGAAATTATCCATCCCGAGGACAGCTAACAAGGCCGAAGGGATAACGGTGGTGGTCAGACTCAGACCGGCAAAGCCACCAAGGATCGTAGCGCCGATGGCCCGGAACCTGATGCTCATGACGAAATGAATCGTGCTGGCGTTGATGCGGCGAATCATCTTGATGATCATGTTTCCATTATTCTCCACGGTCGTTACCGAGCCTTGCATACCATACTCCTCGCACTGATGACTAGAGCCGAAATGGCGTTGGTTAAAAATTTCCCCTCCCCCTGGTCGGGGGAGGGGAGGTCTTCTCGATAAGATTAAAAGTCAATGAGCCAGATTAATGGGAAGACGGGGGTGTCACCAGTTTCCCCGGATAACGGAGGCTGCCGACCAAGTCCTGAATCTCTTGCGGCGGTTCCGGGGTGAACTTGCCCACCACCCACATGGTGACGAAGTTGAGGACGGCGCCGACAGTGCCGATCCCTTCCGGAGAGATACCGAACCACCAACCTTTAGCGTTGTTAGTAGCAGGTGCCCCCCATTTAAACCACCAGATATAGCCGGCGACAAAGACGATGCCGACGATCATTCCGGCAATCGCCCCTTCTTTATTGGCCTTTTTGTTAAAGATCCCCATGAGGATACAAGGGAAGAAAGAGGCAGCGGCTAAGCCGAAGGCGAAGGCAACGACCTGGGCAACAAAGCCGGGCGGATAGATACCAAAGAGACCGGCAATACAGACAGCAATACCGGCGGCGCCACGCGCCCACCAGAGTTCGGCGGTATCGGACATGTTGGGGGAAATAAGCCCCTTCATCAGGTCATGGGAGATCGCGGCAGAGATAACCAGGAGCAGACCGGCGGCAGTGGAGAGCGCGGCGGCGAGACCACCCGCACCGATCAAACCAACGACCCAGTTAGGCAGCTTGGCGATTTCCGGGTTCGCGAGAACCATGATGTCACGGTCGATCTTGACTTCGTTGGCGCTATTCGGGTCTTTGACGTTCCCTTTGGCGATGGTCATGATGCCGTCGCCGTTCTTGTCATTAAAGCCCACCAGGCCGGTCGATTCCCAGTTTTTGAACCAGGAAGGTGCATCGGCATACGCAACGTTATGAACCGATTTGATGAAGTTGGTGCGTGCAAAGACAGAGATCGCCGGAGCGGTGGTGTAAAGCAGGGCGATAAAGAAGAGGGCCCAACCGGCGGAAGAGCGGGCATCACGCATCTTCGGCACGGTGAAGAAACGGATCAGAATATGGGGCAGACCAGCGGTGCCGATCATCAGCGACATGGTGATGAACCAGACGTCAATCAAAGGCCGCTGCCCTGCGGTGTAAGCGGCAAAACCGAGATCGGCATGAATGCCGTTGAGGACATCAAGGAGATATTTACCCTGGGCCGAAGGATCGTTGAGGATGGCGGCACCACCGGCAGTGACAGAGGAGCCCATGCCGAGCTGGGGAATCGGGTTGCCGGTAAACATCATCGAAATAAAGATTGCCGGAATCATGTAGGCACAGATCAGGACGCAATACTGGGCGACCTGAGTGTAGGTGATCCCTTTCATCCCGCCCATGGTGGCATAAAAGAAGACCAGGGCCATACCGATGATGACCCCCATGTTAATGCTGACCCCCATGAAACGGGAGAAGACAACGCCAACGCCGCGCATCTGACCGGCAACGTAGGTAAAGGAGACAAAGATCGCGCAGACCAGAGCGACGACACGAACGGTGTTGGAATAATAACGGTCGGCCATGAACTGGGGGATGGTGAACTTGCCGTATTTACGCAGATAAGGGCCGAAGAGCATGGCGAGGAGAACATAGCCACCGGTCCAGCCCATCAGGTAAAAGGAGCCGTCCCGTCCCATGAAGGAGATCAAGCCGGCCATCGAGATAAAGGAGGCAGCCGACATCCAGTCAGCGCCGGTCGCCATGCCGTTGAGCAGGGGCGGCACCGACTGCTCGGCGGCGTAGAAGTCACCGGTCGATTTGGCGCGACTGGCAACAGCAATGTAGATGTACAGGGAGAAACTCAACGCCGTCAGAATCCATGTCCAAGTTAGAATACTCATATTTTCACCTCGTGATATTTGCGAATTTTCGTTGTCATGCCGTGACCTGCCGGGGCATTACCCTTCGTGCACGTCATACTTCCTGTCGAGCTTGTTCATCATCCAGACATAGCTCCAGATCAGGATAACAAAGACGATCATCGACCCCTGATTGGCGAACCAGAAACCGAGGGGGAAACCGCCGATCATGATGGCGTCGAGCTGATTGGCAATCATGATGCCGCAGAAGAACGATACGAAAAACCAGATGGCGAGGTGAGCAGAAATGATCACCAGGTTTTCCTTCCAATACGCTTGTAAATCTTTTGTTGCATGCACTGACATAATGAAACCTCCTCTTCTTCCTCTTCTAATGGGGAACTGCCGTGAATTACGCCGGATCTTCTAATGATGTAATTCGCCTCCTTTCCTAGCATTGAATAGATCTTGTTCGTTTTGTGACATAGCCAAACTGGTGTGACAGAACTTCTGTCTCCGACTATTTCTGGTAAAAAATTACATTTTAAAAAACTTACAATAATATCAAAGATCGTCAAGTATAAGCCCGTGAATAACCAAATTTTGACGACAACTCTTCCCCGCCGGTTATAAGCGCCGGGATCACTTCTTCATTCAAACGCTCCGGCAACATGCGAAAGGAGGGGGCGAGGAGGGTGAGGGCGCCGACGACCTTACCGGCATAATCACGAATCACCACCGCCACCGCACAGACCCCTTCTCCCAACCCACCAAAGTCAACAGCAACCCCTTTACGACGGATCTCATCCAGCTCCAGAACCAGTTCCTGCGATGCGACTTCACCCCGCCGCTTGCCGCCCCGCCCGAAGAAATCGATGGAACCAACCGATTTAATCACCTTGCCGGCAGCGTTGGTAAAGAAGGGAAAACGCTTGCCAACCAGATCAACGGCACGAACCTGCTGGAAGGAATCGACCATGTCCAGAAAGAGGACTTCATCGTCGCTCACGACCGTCAAATAGATGGCCTCGCCGAGTTTGTGGGCGAGTTCTTCCATGACCGGGTGGGCGAGGCGCAGAAGGTTCGCACTCTTAAGAATATGTTGCGCCATCTCGAAGGCTTGCACACCGAGGCTGTAAGCACCGGTATTTTCATTACGCTCGACCAACCCTTTGTCTTCCAGTGTGGCCAGGAGACGAAACGACTTATTGCGGCTGAGTTCCAGTTTCTTGGCGAGAACCGCCAGAGTGAGATTGGACTCCTCTTGCGCCAGCGCTTCGAGAAGCTCGATCGCCTTGACGACTGCCTGAACTGAATAGACGCCTTTTTCTCTGGTCATCTTTGCACCTTTGATCGTCTATAGAGAGAGGGAGAGACGGTATAAAACATTTTTCTAAAATGTGTTATATTTTTATTAGTACATCGTTCTAAAATTGTCAACACTATATTTTAAAATTTCATTGCAAGGACAGATTAAACTCATTTTTAAAAATTGCAAAGACTAGAAAGAAAAACCTAATAAAAAAATTCAAGCTCATAAATCCCTTTAGTTACGGTATCTTGAAAAAAATATAAACTGGATTGAGTCCAATTTTTAGAAAAATATATTTTTTATCCCCTTTTGATTTTTTACAAAAAAATCGTTAATTTTTCGTTGATATAAATAAGCTCTTTATAATATGCGTTTTATTAACAGCCGAGAAGTAAACCAGGATCACCGACAAACGGGCCCTTGCCGATGATCCTTGCCGACAGACTTAAACAGCGTTACACCGAGGAGAGAAGACCCCCCCCATTTCTCCATCCCAACCCGCCGCGTGCAGGGAATGCCGGCATGAAAGATTATGGCTCGGCACCCTTTTAAATTGCATTCTTACAGTAATTACGAAAGAATATGACAATTATCGTCAGAAACCAGGTGGAAACCATGCCGTCTATCAATGAAGACAGCTTCTTTTTTATCAGCGTTGACAGTGTCTGCCATCGTCCGGCCATCACCTGTTCGCGCGATCTGAGCCTGGTCGAAATGGCCCGGCGGATGAAGCACCACAACATTTCCGGGATCGTCGTCGTCGAAGGAGAAAAACCGGTCGGTATCGTCTCGCTGCGCGACCTGCGTAATCTCATCGCCGACGCCCCCGACACCCTTATCAACGTAACGGTCGGCGAGATCATGAAGACCGGCCTGATTACCATCCACGCCCATGACTACCTCTTCAAAGCCATTTTTTTGATGGCCAAGTACAATATTCATCGCCTGATCGTCGTCGATGAACTGGAAAGACTGGTCGGGGTCATGACCGATACCGATCTACTACGGATTCAAACCCGCAGTCCCCTCTATCTAATCAAGGAGATCGAAGCGGCCAATTCGCTGGAACAGTTGCGCATCCTTGGCAAAAAGATGATCGGCATGCTCCAATATGCGCTTAAAATGAATGCCGACACCCAGAGCCTGATCCAGCTCATCAGCCATTTTAACGATGCCATGACCGAGCGTTTAATCGCCCTTCTCGTCAGTCAAGAAGGGATTTATCTGCCGCCCGGTGCCGCCTATCTCGCCCTCGGCAGCGAAGGGCGCGGCGAGCAGACCCTGCGCACCGACCAAGACAGTGCCATTGTTTACCGCGACGACCTTTCGACCGACAGAATTGCCGAGGTTCATCGTTTTGCCAAACGCATCGTTGCCGCCCTCGAGTTCGTCGGCGTTCCTCTCTGTCCGGGGCAAATGATGGCCAACTATCCCGATTGGTGTCACAGTCTCAGCGAATGGAAAGAGTTAAGCGAGCGCTGGATCTCTTATCCCTGCCCCGAACACATGGTCATCTTTGGTGTTTTTCAGGATTTGCGGGTCATGCACGGCGACAAACTCTTCGAAAACGAACTGCGCGAGCATCTCTACAACTGCACAAAGAAACACGCCATCTTCTTCCCAAGTATGGCGCGCAATATTGTGCGGTTTAAACCGCCTCTCGGCATGTTTGGACGCTTTCAGGTCGGCAAATCAGGGAATGAACGGGGGAAGATCGATCTGAAAAAGGGGGGGATCTTTACTCTCACGCGCGGAATCGGCCTCCTCGCCCTCGAAGCGGGGATTATGGGAGGGACAACCTGGGAGAAACTCGAACGGCTCCATCTCCTCAAAATCGTCTCGGATGACGACCTGGAAACCCTCAAAGAAGCCTTTACCTTTCTGGTCAAACTCCGGCTGGAAAAACAGTTGATTGCCATCTCCTCCGGACAGGAAGCGGGGAATCTCGTCGATCCGCTGGTACTACCCGATAAACTGCGCGATCAACTGCGCGTTGCCTTGCAAGGGGTCAACATCCTGATCAGCATTATGCGTAGCCGTTATCATTTGGATATGATGGCACGCTAAGGCTAGCACCGCACCACCCCCAGCCCCTCCTTAACCAAGGAGGGGGTCGGGGGGTGGTGATTTTAGTCTTAGTCCCCGCAGAATCTCCCGCGCCGCCTTCTCCGGATCAACCGCCTGCAGAATCGCCCCGATCAAGGCAATGCGAGAGCAGCCGCCGCCGCGCAGCTCAGGGAGACGAGCGGCGGTCACCCCGCCAAGGGCAAAGACCGGCAGTGGGGCGTTGCTACTGGCGACAGCAAGGGGGGACAATCCGAGCGGGGAACCGTAAGGGAGTTTAGAGGGGGTGGCGTAAACCGGTCCAAAGGTGACAAAGTCGGCACCGGCGGTGGCGGCCGCCTTGACTTCGTCGAGGTGATGGGCGGAGACGCCGATCAACCGTTGGTCGCCAAGGAGTTGGCGGACAACAGCGACCGGCAGTGAATGGTTGCCGAGATGAACGCCATCGGCGTCGACCGCCAGAGCGAGATCGATCCGGTCATTGATCAGCAACTTGGCCGCGAACTCCCGCGTCAACTTCCGCAACTCCAGCGCCAGCGGGTAAAGCTCGGCGGCGCGGAGATCTTTCTCGCGCAGCTGCACCGCTCGCACCCCACCACGGAGAGCCGCCCGCACCGTCGCGAGCAGATCCTGCCCCGGCGGCAAAGAACGACGATCGGTGATCAGGTAAAGGTCAAAATCTACGGCGGTCATCAAAGTCATCCGACGGATCGCACTCCTCCCCCCACAAACGTAACATCCCAATCTTTCCAGACCGGCTCATACCCCTGCGTACGAATCATCGCCGCTACTTCATCGACGTTACGATCATCATCAATCGCAAACTGCTGGCCACTATCATCGGCGCTGGCGTAACCCCCCGGCGCCGTACAGCTGCCGGCGCTCAGCTGAGTCACCCCCAGGGGGAGGAGATGATCGCGCAGGGTGGCGCTTTCGCGGGTGGAGAGAACCAGCCCGGCGTCAGGAATGAGGAGACGCAGGGCGCAAAGAATTTGGACGAAGTTGCGATCCGAAACCGGCGCCAAGGGCTGAAAACCGCCATCCGCCGGGCGCATGCGCGGAAAGGAGACACTCAGATGGGTGCGCCAATAATGGCGGGCAAGGTAAAGGGCGTGCAGCGCTGTAAAGAAGCCTTCGACGCGAAAAACGCCG
>JAHYJM010000156.1 GCA_019428945.1 Bacillota bacterium
GGTGAGAAGTTGGGCAGCACGGTCAGCCAGGTGTTGCGCCCTGGATTTGGATTGCTGTGCATCTGCTACGAGTCTCATGATGCCTGACAGCTTGGTATCATCGCCGGTACCGGTAACCTCTACGCGGAGCGAACCTTCGCCATTGATTGTACCGGCAATAACTTCGTCTCCTTCTACCTTTTTCACCGGCTTTGACTCGCCGGTAATCATTGATTCGTTTAAATCACTTTTTCCTTTTTGCACTACTCCATCCACAGGAATGCTTTCGCCCGGGCGGACCAGCACCAGGTCTCCTTTTTTAAGCTCACTTACAGCAACTTTCTCCTCCTCGCCCTGATCGGTAATACGCATGGCGGTATCCGGAAGA
The DNA here is from genome assembly GCA_019428945.1 of Bacillota bacterium. GTDB lineage: Bacteria > Bacillota > Dethiobacteria > DTU022 > DTU022 > JAABTH01. The sequence goes on from JAHYJM010000156.1 coordinate 368, forward strand.
AGTTTTGCCAACTCCTTTAACGCTCCCTGCGCCTGAACGATCGAGCGCATCTCGATCCAGTGGCCCAGCAGCATGATTGTAATCAAGGTTGCCAGTTCCCACCAGAGCGCCGCTGCCTCGATTAGCTGAAGCTGCACAATCCATGAGAACAGAAAAGCGACAGCTATGGCCAGAGAGATGAGGGTCATCATGCCGGGCAACAGGGCCTTTAGTTCCCGCCATGCCCCCTGAATGAACACCCATCCGCCATAGAAAAAGATTATTGTGCCAAGAACCGGTGGAATCCAGGTAGACCCGAAAAATTCCGGTGCCTGATAACCGAGAAGCATTTGGATATGTTCAGACCAGAAGACCACGGGCAGAGTCAAGATCAGGGAAAACCAGAACTTACCCTGGAACATAGCGGGGCTGTGCCCGGCGTGTTTATCATGGCCATTGCCTTTATCCTTATCATGGTCATTGCCATTGTGGCCTTGATGTTTTTCTTTCGGACTTTCCGGTTGAGCATGATGGTGTTTATCCATGTTTTCCATTATAATTCCTCCTTAAGAAGACGTGGGGATGTTTCTTTCTGTCCTTTTAATTTTTACTTCGAACATAGTTATCATTTTATTGTTGAAAATAAGAGGCGGAATGATTAATTACTTTGCCGGCGCTCTCTACTTAGCTTAAGCTCCATTATATAAATGTTACGTTATCATGTTAACGGCAATTCGGAAAGCATTATGTTCGCCCACCTCAAACTATCTCCTGCAGAAATACTTTCACCACTTCCGGATCAAAATGCTTGCCACTTTCTTTTTTAATATGCTCAAGCGCTTCTTCCCTGCTCCAGACTATGCGGTAGGAAATAACAGAAGGCTGTTTCTTCGACATTACCCTGAGCTTCCTTTGAACTGTTTTACTTTGCCTGATTGCTATAATAGCATTAAAAGAAATCAAACAAGCGTGGCCTATTTGTGCTATTTCTCACGACGCTGTTTTTTATCTTCGTACATGGCGGTATCAGCTTTATTATAGGTCTCTTCCAGGGAGTGCTTGTCAGGTTCACTGACCGCTAAACCGATCGACATGCTAAAAGGTGGACCAGTGGTTTTTTGCCGGTTGTGTTCTTCAATTTTGTGATGTATTCTTTCAACCATCCTCTGGCCTACCTCCAGTGTGGTGTTGGGTAAAATAACAGCGAATTCATCTCCACCGATCCGGGCCAGGATGTCTGAGGTGCGCAGGGCGCTTTTTAAGAGTTCCGCCCCGGTTTTCAGGTAGTCGTCGCCCTCACTGTGGCCCAGGGTGTCGTTAATCAGCTTCAGTCCATCGAGGTCGGCCGAGATAAACGCAATCGGATGCTCGCGCGAACTATCCAACCTTTTCAGCTCGTTTTCATAATAACGCCGGTTGTAGAGGCCGGTCAGCTGGTCGTGAAAACTGATATATTGCAGTTTAGCCTCGTGACTCTTTCGTTCCGTGATATCGCGGACGATCGAAACCACTTCGCTTTCGCCGATCGGCGCCAGGCGGGCTTCGAAGTAATGCTCTGAATCATTTAGCGGGTAGTTGTATTCAAGAATCTGTATCTTGCCACGATCAATGGCTTTTTCGATGGCGGCCACCAGTTTTGTTGCGATCGGGGCGGGCAGCACCTCCGTTACCTTTTTACCGACCAGGGCATTCTGGCGGTTGAGGTTGCGCGCCTTGGTTTGGAGTAACGCTTCATCCTTGATAACGGCTTCTCGGTAAACTCCTTCCCGGTTATAGCGGAAAAGCAGGTCCGGGATTGCCCCGATCAGGGCCTGGCTGCGCAGTTCACTTTCCCGCAAAAGCTGCGCTGCTTCCGCCTGGCTGCGGTAAAAATACAACAGCTGCCCCCGCCAGATTGTGAATAGACCGGCAGCGGATAGCACAAGCAAAGCACCAATTATCAAGATGGTCTGTCGCGCTCGCTCGCGGATCGGCGCATATAATTCAGCGGCGTCGACCTTGGAAACCATGAACCATAGCGTTCCGGCATGCATACCGGTAACCTGGTGCAGTGAGCCGATTACCATACTGCCGCGGTAGTCTATTCCTTCAGCAACTCCGGACTGGCCCAATACTGCTTGTACGGCCAGCACTTCTGTTTCTGCAAGTGGTATGCGCAGTGAAAGAGCGGCCTCCGGCTGGAAGAGCAGCGGGTTTAAAAAAAGAACTTCGTCATTTTCACGTCTGATTAGATAAGTCTCCGCGCTTTTCTGTAGTAGCGGCCAGCTTGTGATCAGGGGATAGAGATAGGTTTCGGGATCAATAGTCAGAATAATTGCGCCAAGCGGGTGGTACGGGGCAGCTTGCTCATAAATAGGCACAACCAGGGGGAGGTAAATACGCCGGGAGCCTGCTAGGGGGTGAACATGAAAATCAAGACAAGAAATCTGGCCGGTCTCTAAAACCCCGGCAATGTCCTCGCTGATATGTTCATCAACCGGTTCATCTATCGCGGATGAAGGGGCGGCAATTCTGACCACACCGCTTGTATCGACGAATATAATCGACCTGTAGCCATAAGCCTCTTGTATGCCCTCGAAGTAAAGCTGCAGCGGATCTGTTGGACTTATCGCGGTAGGGTCTGCTGGAAGGCTTTTTAATAATAAAGGCAGGTCCGGGGTTCTTCTTAACATCTCGGCGTCACTAAGCCGCTCCCTGTGCCATCCGGAAAGTTCGTTTACCTTTAAGATGGCAACAGCGCTCAACTGCTGTTCCAGCGAGGCGCGGGTCTCCCGCTCATAGTCTTTATAAGTAAGATAACTGATCAAGACTATGCCGGCAGCCATCACCACAAATAGTGCGACAAAGAGAAAGAG
>JAHYJM010000157.1 GCA_019428945.1 Bacillota bacterium
CATCTGCCCCGCTTCATGAGAGGTTGGAAAGCCTTATTTAACAAGTCGCTCAGTATTGAGACCAGTATCCACTGTACCCCACCGGGCGTATTGGAGTTTGACGGGACGGTATACTCGCGCAGGGAACTGCAGCACGGCGACAGGTTTGAGTGCGGCGGCTATTCTTTCCATTATACAGTCAGGCAGGATAAAGACTCAAAAAGCAGAGGCAGGGGCGTAGATATTCTGGACGGTAAAATGTAGTAGTGTTTTTCAGCTATTGTTGATATATTATAATAGTTAAAAGATGTTCCGCTTATTAAAAGTTTTTATTTACTTAATTTACCTGGATAAAAAGAGTTGAATAGTGGATCTGGAGGTAAGGAATGACTGGATCTAACGTTGAAGAAATCAACGCTTACCGTGAGGCTGAGGAAAGACTGCGGGAAAGCGACAGACGAAACCGCGCCCTGGTTAACGCTCTTCCCGATCTCATTTTCCGCTACAGCGGGCAGGGAGTTTATATCGACGCAGTAATTAAAGATGAAAATCGCCTTACAGAAGCAGGTCGGGAGCTTCACCGTAATGGCCGCCTGATCGGCTCAACAATAACCGAAGTGCTTTCACCTGAGTTATCTTCCAAAGTAATGGATGGAATCACCCGGGTATTGGATACAGGAAAACTGCATGTTATTGAATACTGCTATCCGGTTAGCGGCAGAGTTTGCCATCATGAGGCAAGAATGGTGCCATCTGGCCTGGATGAAGTTATGTCTATTGTAAGAGATGTAACAGATCGCAAAAATACTGAAGAAGCATTGAAAGCTTCGGAGGAGCGTTACCGCGAAATACTTGCTACCATTGAAGAAGGCTATTACGAGGCTGATCTGGCCGGAAATATTACCTATTGCAATGATGCTGCCTGCCGCCTTTTCGGAGGATACAGCAAAGCCGAGATAATCGGAGCCAGCTACAATAAGCTCTATAAAGATCCCGATCTTGCTTTTAAAACTTTCCACAATGTCTTTAAAACAGGCAAACCTGAGCGGGGGCTAATCCTTGAAATGGTCAGGAAAGATGGTTCAATTGGCTTCGGAGAAATATCGATCTCGTTGAGTAAAGATAAAAATGGCCGGGTGACCGGTTTTAAGGGGATCGGCAAGGATGTAACCGAGAGAATTGAATATGAAAAGCGCTTGGAATACCTTAGTTTGCACGACCAGTTAACCGGAATCTACAACAGGGCCTATTTTGAAACCGAGTTGGAGAGGCTGGCAAAAAGCCGCGGATACCCCATTTCAATTATTTCGGCTGATCTTGACGGTCTGAAACTGGTTAATGATACATTGGGTCATGATGCCGGTGACAGAATGCTGATTAGCTGCGCTAATGTGCTGTCTGATTCTTTAAGGGATTCTGATATCCTGGCCAGGGTTGGCGGCGATGAATTCTCCGCGATTTTGCCCCGGACAGATACGTCTACCGGAGAAAGTATTTTAAAACGGATCCGGGAAAAAATTGACCGCTATAACCGGGAAAATAAGGATCTTCCGATCGGGATATCCCTGGGGGTTGCTACTGCTGAAAGCGGCGGGGGTTCACTTAAAGCCCTATTCAAGCGAGCTGACGATACGATGTATCGTGATAAACTGCATCACAGCAGCAGCAGTCGTGGTAAAATAGTTAAGAGCCTGCTTGCCGCACTATCCGAGCGTGACTACATCGCTGATGGTCATGCCAGCCGCCTGGAAAATTTATGCCGGGCGCTTGGTGAAAGAGTAGGTCTTCCGCCACTCAGGCTAACCGACCTGGCTTTATTAACCCAGGTTCATGACCTTGGTAAAGTAGGTGTTCCGGATCATATTATATTTAAACCGGATACGCTTTCTGAAGAAGAATGGGATATTATGCAGGGGCACCCTGAAAAGGGTTACCGTCTTGCTGCATCATCACCGGAACTGGCCGGTATTGCTGAATTAATATTAAAGCATCATGAACACTGGGATGGAAACGGTTACCCGCTGGGGTTAAAAGAGACGGAAATTCCCATTGAATGCCGTATTTTTGCTATAGCTGACGCTTATGATGCCATGACCAATAAGCGTCCCTATAATTCAGCCAAAATGTCGGAAGAGGCAATAAAAGAGCTTGAGGCACATGCAGGCAGACAGTTTGATCCAAACCTGGTGCCCCTTTTTATTTCAGTTCTGAATGAAGCAAATAAGCAGCAGACAACAGATAACTAAGAGGAAAAAGGATAAGACCCTATGATAGAGCATGTTCTCCCCGGGGGCGATCTATTGCGCCATGACAACCGGGCAATGGTTATTGAACTTAAAGGCCCCCGCCGGGTTTTAAGCACCTCCTTCTTAAATGGCGGTTTTCGCGAAGATCTCACTAACCTTTTTAACTACAGCGAAGTATATGGCGTTGCCGATGAGCGCTGTGAAATGCGTGCTCCCACCAATGAAGGCCACCTTGCTGTCATTGCTGATGAGCTGGGTCTGCTTCCGGAAACCACTGTGGGCTTAAGCACTGCAGCAAAGATGAAATATCTTCAGGTTAAAAGTGTAAGCTACGATGATTTTACCCTTACCGCTGCTGTTACTGCCGGGATCGATGTAAGCGGTAACAGGGTTGGCGATCCATCCTCCTGGCATGAAAAAGATGGTATTCCCATGCCGGCCGCCTTTGGTACAATTAATATAGTCCTTCACATTGATGCTCTGCTTGCGCCCGGTGCCCTCACTCGCGCTCTATCTATCTGTACCGAGGCAAAAACAGCGGCCCTGCAGGAAGTTCTGGCCCAGAGCTGTTTTTCAAAGGGGCTTGCAACCGGCTCCGGAACCGATGGCACCATTGTGTTAAGCAGACTCGACTCCCCGGTTCAGTTAACTAATGCCGGAACGCACAGCAAGCTTGGTGAACATATCGGCCGCCTGGTGAAAGAAACAGTAATTGACGCGCTTGTTGCTGAAAACGGCTTCAGAAGTTATGCCCGCGGCTCCCTTTTAAAACGGGTCAGCCGGTTCGGGATTGATGAAGAGCGTATTTGGGATGAATACCTTAAGCATAACCAATCAGAACAGGGCGGTCGCGAACAGTTCCGGGCCAGATTCAGCTAGA
>JAHYJM010000158.1 GCA_019428945.1 Bacillota bacterium
CCGTCCTGAATACACACGGACAAAAACAAGCTTGCCCATATGCTTGTCGGCTGCGACCTTGAAAGCCAGTCCTGCAAACGGAGCATCATCAGAATGCTCGCGTGTGATCGGGTTATCGCCCTCCTGAGTTATCGCCTTTACATCCTCAGGAGAAGGCAGATAATTGACGACACCATCCAGAAGTCTCTGGATACCTTTGTTCTTAAATGCAGCACCGCAGAATACGGGGATAATCTTTAGGGCTATTGTAGAATCGCGAATGATCTGAATTATCTCTTCTCTGGAAAGATCACCGGTCTCGAGAAATTTCTCCAGTACCTCATCGCACTGCTCAGCACTCTTCTCAACAAGATTGGCTCTCCATTTCTTGGCCTCTTCCAGTAAATCACCGGGGATTTCTTCTTCCCTGAATGTAGCGTCAGCTTCCAGATCATCATAATAAATCGCCTTCATCTCAACCAGATCGATTATGCCTACAAACTTTTCTTCCGCACCAATCGGTACTACCATGGGTACTGCATTGCCGCCCAGTTCGGATTGAATGGATTCCACTACTGAGAAGAAATCAGCACCTACCCGGTCCATCTTGTTGATGAAAGCTATTTTAGGAACGCTGTATTTCTCGCTCTGACGCCAAACCTGCTCGCTTTGGGGCTGAACCCCGCCTACAGCACAGAAAAGAGCTACGGCTCCGTCCAGCACCCTGAGACTGCGCTCAACCTCAACGGTAAAGTCCACGTGTCCAGGGGTGTCGATGATCGTAATACGGTGATCCTTCCATGTGGTGGTGGTGGCTGCAGAAGTTATAGTGATACCACGCTCCTGCTCCTGGTCCATCCAGTCCATGATGGCTTTACCGTCATGTACCTCTCCGATCTTGTGGGACTTGCCCGAATAAAACAGTATGCGTTCAGTAACCGTGGTCTTGCCCGCATCAATGTGAGCCATGATCCCGATATTTCTTATTCTTGAAAGTGGAACAGTTCTTGCCATAATCATCTCCTAATAGAAAAAGGCTGTGAATATGCGAGCAATTGTCCGCAGATTCAAGCTAAAAAGGCATTAAATGAAAAAAAATAAGTCAAAATTCTCGGTCAGGTGCGCCGAATTCAGGGATGCGGCTCAGATATTTGCCCTGATCCGCATGTATCCTGAAGAGCTTCTACAGCGGTCTATCGGTGATATAGTACAGAATATAGACCGCTTCCTGCTGTGCGAAATAGAAGGCACAGTCGCAGGCGTTGTTTCCTGGCAGATTCTCCCGGAAATAGGAATACCAACAAAGCCGTCTGTAGAAATAAAGAGTCTTGCTGTTATGGAAAAATATCGAGGTATCGGCGTTGGTAAGGCCCTGGTGCTTAAGGCTATGGAGCATATTAAACCTCTGAACCCGCGCCAGATTATTGCACTTACTTTCACGCCGGCTTTTTTTGCATCACTCGGATTCAAGGAAACACCTAAGTCTGAGTTAATGCACAAGATTTATGCAGGCTGTATTAACTGTATAAAATATGATTCACCATTCACCTGCCCTGAGCAGGCTATGAGCTTTGATCTGGACGGCCAATCATGAAACGCACAACTAAAATCACAGGCAGTCTGGTCTTAACTGTATTTTCACTATTAGTAATAATATCTTTATCATCCGGCTCCATCATAACGAAATACTTACTCCCCTCAGCAGCAGAACTGCTTGGTGTGCAGGTTGCGCTAAAATCATCAAGCCTCAATCTTTTTTCCGGACTATTCTCGGCCAAAGGGCTGACGGTGAGCAACCCTGAGGGATTCAAAGAGCCCCACTTCATCACAGCCGACAAAGCTTCCGTTAGAGTATCTCTGCTGTCATTAATTCGCGGCAGGATAGTTCTGTCAAGCGCATCTCTGGATAATTTCACAGTCAATGTCGTCCGAAATGAGAACGGTTCTATTAATGCTAATCATTTTGCAGCACGGTTACAGTCTGAAAAAACCAAAGCCCCGGCTCAACCGGGCACTACTGCAGCCCGCACGCCGGCCTTTAAAGTTTCAAACATGAATGCCACCATACGCCTGCGATACATCGACCACGCATTCACGACTAATACACTGGATTATTCCTTCCTGACATCGGTAAAAATTGACGGAATCTCCAATTTTGAAGCACCTGAAGATTACGGGACATTCACTATCAATGGACATCTCGAAAACAATCCGCAGGTTCTGAGCTCTTCGATTACAGGCCGTGTTGCAACGCTGTCAAATCCTCTGGAGCCCACATTTGAAGTTAATGGCCAGATCAAGTCTATCCATGTTGATGCGCTGGATGATCTGGCTCATAAAATCGGGCTTTACAGCAAAGAGTTCATAATCGACACACCGGTTAAGAGCACAAACGGCCGCCTTCGAGGCGATCTTAAAATAACGTTCAAAGAACCGATGCCTCTCGGCACACTGGCAAAGAAGCTCAAGAACACCCAGCTTCCGCCGGTTATTACGGCTACGGTTCCGGTCAGAGGCAAAGTGGAATCACCACGCATCGACTGGGCGGGCGCAGTAATGCAGTCCCTCCTGGATAACGCTCTTGGCAATTTGGAGCATACTTTAAAAAACATCAAGATTGGGCCAGACGACATCGAGAAACAAATTGACGGAGTTGTAGATACTTTTAAAGGTATTTTTAATAAAAAGAAAAAACAGGAGAAATGACAGCTTTAATACAGCGCGTATCATCTGCGTCCGTGCAGATTGACGGAAAAATAAAAGCCTCTATTCAAAAAGGCCTATTGATCTTTTTAGGCGTTCGCAGTGGAGACGACGGGAAAGAGGCAGGCATGCTTGCCCGCAAGACGGCCGCTTTACGCATTTTTAATGACAGCGCGGAAAAGATTAACCTTTCCGTAACTGATATCTCAGCCGAGGCGATGGTGTTATCACAGTTTACCCTTTGCGCAGATACCCGTAAAGGCAACCGGCCCAGTTTTATAAATGCGGCTCAGCCCGACAAAGCGGCTCCCTTATATGAGGAATTTGTATTACAGCTCCGCAACATTATCGGAGCAGGGCGTGTTCAGACCGGAGAGTTCGGGGCCGACATGAAGGTTGAGCTGATCAATGACGGACCTGTAACCATAA
>JAHYJM010000026.1 GCA_019428945.1 Bacillota bacterium
CGTTCCCATACCGAACACGGCAGTTAAGCCCTCCAGCGCCGATGGTACTCGGGGCGCGAGCCCCCGGGAGAGTAGGTCCCCGCCAGAAAATATTTTAAAACAGGCCTCCCTTTGAACAGGGAGGCCTACCTATGTACTCCACCTTGTTGCATTAACGTTAGGGGTAAACGACTTTGAACTCTTCAAAAACTATGAGCATATCTTCTGAAAAATATTTGCCTGCTTCCTTATACTCTCTTGTAAAGAAATCAGTATGAACTCTTTTCCAGTAATCCAGGCTTAAATCGCCTTATCCGATGGATTAAAAAATCAAAGCGCATTTTCAGGATAAAGCTGAATGTGGACAAAAGTGTAAAAAAGTTGATATAATCATAAACGGTTTCAAAAAGTCTGACATAATATAGGGAGTATTTAATGGAAAATACAAGACGTATTAACTACATCAACACGGTCGCCAATACAGTAACTCACGGAATAGGTACACTTTTGGCAATAGCAGGTTTGGTCTTGCTTATTATCTTTGCCGCTATCTATGGTAATGCGTGGCATGTGGTCAGCTTTAGCATCTATGGATCAACCCTGGTTATGCTTTACCTGGCTTCCACACTTTATCACAGCGCTCAGAATCCGCGGACAAAGCAGATATTAAGGATTATTGATCATTCAGCTATATACCTCCTTATAGCCGGCACCTATACGCCATTTATGCTGGTTACTCTACAGGGTGCCAGGGGCTGGACATTTTTTGGTATTATCTGGGGGCTGGCCCTGGTCGGCATCCTTTATAAGATATTTTTTATTAACCGCCATGTGGTTATTTCAACCTTATTTTACCTGGCTATGGGCTGGTTAATTGTATTTTCTATCGGCGATCTTTTCAACAACCTTTCCCCGAACGGTATCATTCTTCTCGGTGCCGGTGGTCTGTCGTATACACTGGGTATGGTATTTTATGCCGGCAGGGAAAAATTGCTGATGCATGCAATATGGCACCTATTTGTTCTCGGCGGAAGCATCTGTCACTTCTTTGCCATCCTCTTCTATGTTCTTCCTTTAAAAGGCTAACTGTATTCTGCCATAATCCTGGATTCCAGTTGTTAGTTGCTTTTATCATGTCGTAATGCTTACTAATAACTTGAATTATTCATATACGGTAGGAATTCCATTACGAATGTAGAATAGCAAGCTGAGCGGGGAAAAGGAGGTGCGATTCATTAGTGAACTTTCCATTCGTGGTCTGGCTTGGCCTTATAGCAGCTGTAATCATTTTGGCTGCAATCATTGTTGTTATAGCAAAAAAGCAGATTAAACCAAAACAGAGGATAAAAGTTCATCATACCCTGGCATTAATCGGTGCGGCTGTGGCGCTATTGCATATTATTCTTGGTTTAAGACTATATCTTTAATGAGGAGTGATCAAATGAGAACGCTGCTTGTTATAATTCTTATATTTAGTTTATTTATCTTTACCGCCTGTGCTTCTACCCCTGATGCTGATGAACCTGCTCTGCCCGGTACTGAAGAACCCGGGGAGACAGAAGATAACGGGATTACTGGACCACTCATGGGTCGATCAGAAGGTCCTGTTTCAATTGACGGATCGAATGCAGACTATCCGGCCGCTGTGATCCAGGCGGTAGAAGCAGATATTTACCTGGCCTACGATGACAGCAATATCTATGTTTATCTCGAAACCGAGGGTGAGGGCTGGGTTGCCGTTGGATTTAACACTGCAGGCGGCGGTATGAACGGGGCCAATATGATTATCGGTTATCTTGATAATGACACACCGGCAATCAGGGACGATGTAGGGCAGGCCCGCAGTCACAGTGAAGTCTCATCTTCTAAGGTCAATGAATTTTTCTTCTCCCAGGATAATGGCAGGGTGATCATGGAGTTTTCCTATCCTCTAAATTTCCAGGAGGGTGAAGGTTATAACCTTGGCGGACTTGAGCCAGGTGAAACTTACTCTCTGATCGTTGCCGCACACAGCTCATCAAATAATGTAAACCAGCATAACAGAAGAGGAAGCATTAACTTTACGGTTGAACCATAATCATCTTTACCGCCCACTGATTATTAATAGAATAAATATTATCAATAAGCGATTAAAGTAATATTAGCTGCTTGGATCCTGGGCCAGTTCCAGCCCCGGTATCTTACGCCAATGGTAAAGATATACCGGCAGGGAGACAATGATGAAAGCAAAACCCCTTGCAAGATCACGAATCAGGCGCTTGTTGTAGTTTTCTGCGGCAATAGCATCATAACGTGCTATTTCTGCTTCTATGAATTCAGTGCCGAACCTTTCTTCCCACTGGGCTATATCCTGAACAGGAGCAGAAGGTCCGTATGGGCTGTAATCCTCGTAAACGGGGGTAATGTATGCAATAGCTGTCTGGGTCAGCGTAACAGCGCCGACTATAATCAGGATCAGGGAAATGAAACTGACCAGGTAGAAATATACATGTTCGAGATCCCACTTAATTTTCATTTTTGACGCCTCGCTTTCCACCTTAAGGTTTGACCCGATTCCAGTGATAGAGGTAAAAAGGAGCAGAAATTATCATTAAAGCAATAGAATTAAGGAGGCTCCGTTTTGCATATCCCTGGTAGTATCTATCAGTCTGTTCCTGTTCTGCTCTTCTCTTTTCCAGTTCCTCCAGGGGAGGCGGATCGAATTCTGCCTGGTTCGACTCGCTTCTATATTCGGGATAATAACTATAAACAATGGGTATATTGGGTTTGTCAGGCAGCGCTATCTGCATAGCACTGTTGATGCCGGATATCACACCTCCCACAAATAAAAACAGGGTAACCAGGCAAACCAGGTAAAAATAGAGGTTTTTAATGCTCCAATCTTTAGCCATTGCTTTCACCACCTTGGGCGTTTACATAAATAGCGTCCTTCTAATACCAATATATACCTTTTCATAATTAATAGCAATATAAATCTTCAGAACTAATTAACCCCTTTTCTGCTTAGCGGTGCCTTTTGAGTCAAATATAGATGAAAGATGCTTGCTATAAAGCTGCATCAGGTTAACCTCTGCTTCGCTGCGGAACTGGTCATAAGCTCTTGTCAGTTTGGCGGCTCTGGGAGTCAGATTCGAATGCCCTCCACCTGCCCCTCCTGCCTGCTTCTCAAGAACGGCGAAACCAAGGTTATTTTCGATCATCCGGATTAATTTCCAGGCCTGGCTGTAAGACATGTTGATCTCTGCAGCAGTCTGACGCAGTGAACCTGTACGTTCAACCCGCTTTAAGATATCACAGGGGCCGTCTCCGAAAATTTTCTCCCCACTCGTTTCTAGCCAGATTTTTGCCTTTAATTCAACTGACATAGTAATCCCTCCCCGGCTAAGGCTATGTAAAAAATCATGGGACTTTTAATTACAAGCAATGACATTCTCTTTGTTATAATAATCTGCGTAGGCTATAATATACAGAGGGTGATATCTATGCTGAATGTTCTCTTATTCTATTTTTCCGGAACCGGAATGACACGATATTATACTTCGCTGATTCAGGAAGAGATGGTTAAGCGTGGTTATAGCTGTGACACGCTCGATCTAGAAGAGTTTACCGATCTCCCCACACTATGGCAGAAAAAGCCTGTCGCCCTTACCTATACAATCAGGGCTGAGGAGAAAAGGCCGCTGGGCAAATATCCCTGGCCTTATCTGAGCGTTAAGTCTTCTATAGATGACGCCTCTGGAAATCCACTCTTCTCCACACTTGCAAAAGATTGGAGCAAGTATGACCTGATCGGTTTTGGTTCACCTGTATATTCTTTTCGCCCCGCTCCGGTTATGATTCGCTTTTTACTTGATTTACCCCTTTTTAACAAAAAAATTCGCACCTTTTCTTACGCCACCCATGATGGTGCCCAGGGTGATTACGAGGCTTTCATGCGAAATATCCTGACTCTGAAAGGGTTTAAATATGCTGGTCATCTTGATCAACCCTTTATATATTCAGCCAGCGCAGTTGTGCGCAGAAGCTTTGACTACCTCAAAGCCGGGGAGATGTTAATTAAGAAGAGCTTTGAAGCCCGTAGAAATATATTTATTTTTTTGGAATATATTCATTCGCTTTTTTACGGTATCCCTTACTGGTACAGGGCATCTAACCCCCTGGCTAAGCTGATTGGTATTCCTTACCGCCTCATTTACTCACATGGTGTTGATCTGATCCTGAATAATTTTTTATTTGGTTTCGGAATTCACAAAGAAGAATGCATTCTCTGCATGACCTGTGTTCAGCAGTGCCCACAGGGGCTGATTGAGCTTGATGATGAAGGTTATCCTATTCGTCATTACCACTGTATGTACTGCCTGCGGTGCTTGAACTGGTGCCCTACCGATGCCCTCTATTTTTCATCTCTCACCGATCGGAAAGCCCGCTTTCCCGGACCCGATGTCCTGCTTGACACGGTTTTACAGGATGGTCTCGACCGGCGTATTAAATCGGGCAGAGATTAACAGGTATTAAAAGAGCTATCTTCTAACTACTTCGGTTTCAAGTGTGCTGAAGGCATCGCTAAGCAGTTTTTCCATCTCCAGGTTTTCTTCATACCTTTCAACTACCGCTATTTTCGGTTTTGTGACCGGGCTTTTCGGCACAAATACTGTGCAGCAGTCTTGATATGGTAAAATTGAAGTGTCGTAAGTGTCGATTTTCCTGGCAATTTCAATGATCTCACCTTTGTCAAAACCGATCAGAGGCCGCAATATGAGCAAGCCGGTTGCCTTGCTGACTACTGCAATGCTTTCCAGGGTCTGGCTTGCTACCTGCCCAAGGTTTTCTCCTGTAATCAGCGATGTTATCCCGCGTTTTTCCGACAGACGTTCTGCAAGGCGCAGCATTATCCGGCGAAGCAGAATCACACCCAGCTCATCGGGGCATTTACTGCGCAGTTCCTTTTGAATTTCGGTAACGCTGATCATGTGCAGAGGTATTTTTCTACCATAGACGGCCAGTTTACGGCTCAGTTCAATTACTTTTTCCCGCGATCTTGTGCTGGTGAAGGGAAAGCTGTGAAAGTGCAGGGCTTCAAGGTTTAAGCCGCGTTTCATTGCCAGCCAGCCGGCTGCGGGACTGTCTATCCCGCCTGAAAGCAAGAGCAAAGAACGTCCTGTAATGCCAAGCGGCAGGCCCCCCGGCCCCGGAATCTGTTCAAGATAGATGTAGGCATTGCTGTAACCAATTTCGACAGCGAGAGCAAAATCCGGTTCCCGTAAACTTACAGTCAGGTAGGGATAAGCTTCAAGCAGGCATTCTCCAAGCACCCTGTTCAGTTCGGGCGATTCATAGGGGAAATTTTTATTAGCCCTCCTGGCGGCGATCTTAAAGCTGTTTTTATTACCCCGCCTTTTCCCCACAGCACCAATGGCTGCCTGCTTAATTGCATTAATGTCAAGAGGTACTTCAGTTACCGGGCTGACTGAAACTATCCCAAAAACCCTGCTTAACCGGTCAAGCATATGTTCAAGGTTAGAGTCAGGCCCCGAAACCATGAAACGGCCATGCATTCTTTCCACTTTACCTGATAAATCTTTCACCGCATCCTTGAGGTTGCGGTGAAGCTGCTGTTCAAACTGGCCGCGGTTTTTCCCCTTCAGGGCTATTTCTCCATAACGGACCATCACCAATGCTGACAATTCAATCACCTTCTTGACTGCAGGCTGTTTTTCTCTTTAAAACATCTTGTAAAGTTCTGATGCCGTGTCTGCAGTTATTATTGCAGCTTTTTTTATCTCAACGGTTCTGTTCATGCCTGAAAAACTGAATCGTAATGATCCTGTTAACAATTTATGATCAAGGCCGATGGCGCTGAGAACATGGCTCGGTTCAGGGTGTTTAGAATGACAGGCTGAACCAGCGGATACGTAAAGACCTTTAGCCTCAAGTGAATGAAGCAGAACCTCGGCATTTAATCCAGGGAAGGCGAGGTTTAAAATGTGGGGTGCGCCAACTTCCGGATCGGGCCCGTTGATATGGAAATCCAGGCCACTTTTCTTAAGCTCCTCTAAAAAAGAAAGCTTTAAGCTTATTAAGAACCCGTCATTTTCAACGTTTGCCCGGGCGCTCAGTTCTGCTGCCAGCCCAAAACCGGCGATTGCGGCTGTGTTTTCTGTGCCCGATCGCAAATTTTTCTCCTGCCCCCCGCCGTAAATGACAGGTTCAAGAAGCAGCCCCTCCCTGATCCAAAGGCATCCGGCTCCCCTGGGGCCGTGAATTTTGTGGGAGCTGAAGCTGATCAGGTCAGCCTGCCACTGGCGGAATTTCACCGGAACTTTGGTGAATGACTGCACCGCATCGATATGCAAAATGGTTGAGCGGTTGCGCTCCTTCACAATATTGCCAATCTCTGTAAGAGGTTCTATCGTGCCGATCTCATTATTCACATGCATAATGCTGACAAGTATAGTTTCTTCGCCAATCAGCTTGCCAAGTGTTTCAGGGTTTACGACCCCCTTTTTGTCTACCGGGATGTAACTGACCCTGAAACCTTCTTTTTCAAGCTGGCGGCAGCAATTCAGCACAGATGGATGCTCTGTCTGGCTTGTTATCAGGTGATTTCCCCTATTGCGGTTACGTCTGGCCGATCCGATAATAGCAAGATTGTTGGCTTCGGTGCCGCCGGAGGTAAAAATAATTTCCTTATCCCTGACTCCGATCACAGAGGCTATGCGCCGCCTGGCCTTGGCAATAGTTTTTTCTGCAGCAACCCCAAGGCTGTGCATAGAAGATGGGTTGCCGTATATTTCTTTCATGACAGCGCTGGTTAGCCTGATTACCTCAGGATAGGGGGCTGTGGTTGCGCTGTTATCAAGATAGATGTAAGTCACTTCAAAACCTCCAAAAGGTCAAGAAAAAACCCGGGTTGCCCCGGGTTTTTTCGATCACGGCAGGTTATACAGAAACAACTTCTTTAACAGAAGCCACTTCCTGCTTTAATACACGTTCAATACCCTGCTTCAGGGTAATCTGAGACATGGGGCAACCGCCGCAGGCGCCTGTAAGCTTCACTTTAACGATGCCATCATCGCCAACTTCAACAAGCTCAACATCGCCACCGTCTCTTTGCAAAGCCGGGCGGATTTTTTCCAGAGCTTTTTCAACCTGTTCTTTCATTGTCGTCAGCCTCCTTCCAGTAACATTGAAAAAGTATATCATCATTTATTATACCACAACAGATGTTTTAATTTTCCGCTATTCTATTCGCTCAGGTAAATTTCAGAAAACCGCATCTTTATTGACAGGTTACCTTCAATCACGGATAATAACCGTAATAAAAGTAAAAAGTGTAATTAAGAGCAGGGAGGCTTTACCATATGGAAGAAAACAAACTATATGATCTTATTATCCTGGGCGGGGGGCCGGCCGGAGCAACTGCAGCATTATACGGAGCAAGAGCCGGCCTCTCTGTAGTAGTAATAGAACAGATGGCTCTGGGCGGAGAAATCTGTGCCACAGATCGCCTCGACAATTTTCCCGCTTTTCCTGACGGTATAAACGGTGCAGAGTTTGGTATGCTTTTGCAGAAACAGCTGGAGAATCTTGAAGTTCCCATTTATTTCGGCAGGATTGAGAAAGCGATGCTTGAAGAAGATATAAAGTCTGTTCAAACCTCTGCCGGAGAATTTACCGGTAAAACAGCGCTCATAGCCACCGGAACTGAACCGAACCTTCTTAATATAGAGGGCGAACTTTCTCTGCGCGGTCGTGGCGTATCTTACTGCGCAACCTGCGACGCAGCCTTTTTCCGCGGTAAAACGATTGCTGTGGTCGGCGGGGGTGATGCTGCACTTGAAGAAACAATCTTTTTAACCCGTTTTGCAGAAAAAATATATTTGATCCACCGTCGCGACAAATTCCGCGGCTGTACATGGCTGCAGGATAAAGTGCTTAATATACCTTCCGTTGAAATACTCTGGAACACCACGGTCAGTGAAATTAAGGGTGAAAATAAGGTAAACGGTATTAAAATTAAACAGGATGGCAAAGATCGCGATCTGGCCATTGACGGTATCTTTATCTATGCCGGACGCAAGCCGAATGCCGCATTTTTGGAGAATCTTGATATTAACTGCGATGATCGAGGTTTTATAATTACCAGCAGCAAGATGGAAACCTCAGTGCCGGGCGTCTATGCTGCCGGCGATATCCGCAAGACATTTTTACGTCAGGTAATAACCGCTGCGGCTGATGGCGCTATAGCCGCCACTGCCGTTGTTCAAAAGCTTTTTACATACTAGACATTAGTCGGGAAGGACATAATTTGATAACAATTATTCAGTATTTTCCCTCTCTATGATATTGGAAGTTAATGCGGGGAGGTTATTAAGATGACCATCACTTACTGGGAAATAGTGCTAAGACTTTTTCTGGCCGTGGTGTTAGGCGGCCTGATCGGTTTTGAGCGTGAAAGCCACAACCGTCCGGCCGGTTTTCGTACTCACATTCTTGTCTGCGCCGGTTCGGCGCTTATAATGATGGTTTCTGCATATGGTTTCACCGGGCAGATTGGCGAAGGTTTTGTAGCAGATCCGGGTCGTATCGCTGCCGGAGTTGTTACCGGTATTGGTTTCCTTGGCGCCGGCACAATCCTGCAGCAGCGCGGTGGGGTGCGGGGTTTGACAACCGCGGCCAGTATCTGGGTGGTCTCAGGGGTCGGCCTTGCGACAGGAATCGGTTTTTACCTCGGAGCCGTCATAACAACAGCCTTCGTATTGATCAGCCTTCTGCTGCTCAGGCGAACCGAGAGAAATTTCTTTTCACGCCGCCGCCTTAAACGCCTGCACATCAGGGCTATCGATCAGCCCGGCCTACTGGGACGCATCGGTATTACCCTGGGTGAAGCCTCAGTCAATATACGTAAAAGCGAGGTCAGCGATCCTGAAAAACAGGAATCGACAGGAGAAGAGCTGATCAGCCTCGATTTTCTTGTCGAAATCCCCCTCGATTTAAATCATAAGGAGCTATTTTTGCAGCTGCATGACCTGGAGGGTGTGCTGGAACTGTTTTGGGAAAACCAGCAGATTCCCCGGAGCAGTTTTCACAATAAACAGGTCTAATGGATAAGAAAAGCGAAGTAAAGAGGAGTAATCTGCCGAAAAGCTGCCATTAATCCCATTCAAACCCGCAAAATACCTGAAACTGTCTTCTAATGCACTTGCCATAACGGTTAATCTAAGTTATTATTGTTAAAGGTCAGAGAAGGTCAAACATGTGTATTGCGGGAGCAGTCCATTGCCAAATTTAACCGATTATATTGAGGAATACCTGAAAAAACTACTTTCACTCAGCGCCAACAGGCATATAGAAATCAGGCGCCGTGAGCTTGCCGGAAAATTTTCCTGTGTTCCTTCCCAGATCAACTATGTTCTGGAACGAAGGTTTACGCTTGAGCGGGGCTTCCTGGTCGAAAGCAGGCGTGGTGGCGGAGGTTGCATCCGCATCTACCGGGTTGAACAGCCACAGTATAAATCATGGCGTGAATTAATCGAGAACTTAGATGACGATAAATTTGAACCCGACCGGGTTGGTGAGCTACTAAAAAGGCTTGTTGAAGAAAAAGTGATCTCGAGACGGGAATCATCTCTGTTGAATGCAATAATCGGTGATCAGTTATACATAAGAGCCGGTTTTTCCGGGAAAAACAGCCGGAAGCTGCAGAGGGAGCTTTTTATTTCAGCTCTGCGCGAGCTGCTCAAGACAGGCTATTAAGGGAGATGCTAATTATGCTTTGCCAGGAATGCCGGCGAAATGAAGCCAACATTCATATCGTAAAAAACATACATGGCAAACAGACTGAGCTTAACCTTTGCGAGGAGTGTGCAAGGAAGAAGGATGAGCTTGATTTTACTTTCGAGCCTCAGTTTTCCCTGCATAAACTTTTTTCCAGCATGCTTAACCAGAGCCTGCGCGATGCCCGTGAATCTAATGAGGTTGCCAACACACAGTGCCAGTCCTGCGGCCTTACATTTGCCCAGTTCAGCCAGGTTGGCAGGCTCGGGTGCGGCGATTGTTTTGCTGCATTTGAGG
The DNA here is from genome assembly GCA_019428945.1 of Bacillota bacterium. Taxonomy (GTDB): domain Bacteria; phylum Bacillota; class Dethiobacteria; order DTU022; family DTU022; genus JAABTH01. The sequence continues at coordinate 10,054 of JAHYJM010000026.1, forward strand.
ATAAACTAAAACCGTTATTGCGCAGAATTCATGCAGGCTCAGCTCATAACGGCAAAGTGCCTGTAAAAGTTCAGGGCAGGGTCAGGGCTATCAGGCAGATTGATCAGTTAAAAGAAGAGCTGCAGGTAAAAATCCAGAATGAAGAATTTGAAGATGCAGCGCTGCTCAGAGATTGCATCAGGGAACTGGAATCTGCAGTAGATAAAGGCGCCACTGTAGTTGAAGAAGATGACAATAGCAGCAGCAAAGGAGAAAAACAGTGAAACAGGTTGAATTTAGTTTAAGCCGCTGGATGGATGGCAGTGGGCCTGAAACAGATATGGTGCTTAGTTCACGGGTGCGAGTTGCCAGGAACCTTAAAGGGCACAGTTTCTCCTGTCTTGCTTCAAATGAGCAGACTGCTGAAGTGCTCGGTAAGGTGCGCAGTACTATTGATGATATTGTTGAACTCAAAAACTTTACTTTCTGGATGATGGAAGATCTAACCGAACTTGAAAAGCAGGCCCTGGTTGAAAAACACCTGGTCAGCCCGCTGTTGGCGCGCGAGTCAAAGCACGGTGCCCTGCTTTTGCGTGAAGATGAAGCGGTAAGCCTGATGATCAATGAAGAAGATCACCTTCGTTTGCAGGTTATTCTGCCCGGACTGCAGCTTGAAGAAGCCTGGCGCGAAGCCGATTACTATGACAGCCTGCTCGAAAAAGAGCTTGAATATGCATTTGATGAAAATTACGGTTATCTTACTGCCTGCCCCACTAACGTGGGAACCGGTCTTCGTGTTTCAGTTATGCTGCACCTGCCGGCGCTGATCATTACCAGGCAGATAAACCGGCTGCTGGGGGCGCTTTCACAGGTTGGCCTCGCAATCAGGGGCCTTTATGGCGAGGGCAGTGAAATTATCGGCAACCTGGTCCAGATTTCAAACCAGGTAACCCTTGGTCACAGCGAAGATGAGATAATCGGAAATCTTGGTGGTATGATTCGCCAGGTCATTGAACAGGAGCAGAATGCCAGGCAGGCGCTGCTCGACAAAAAACGAGCTCAGCTTGCCGACAAAGCCTGGCGATCGCTGGGACTGCTTAAATATGCCCAGGTGATGAGTTCGCAGGAAGCAATTCAGCTTATATCAGATTTGCGGTTGGGATACGATCTCGGTTTAATTAAAACAATAAATCACCGCTTGCTCAATGAGCTTCTCGTTTTGATTCGCCCGGCCTGCCTGCAGTTGCTGGCACACCGGGAGCTAACAGAAAGCGAGCGAAATCTTGAACGTCCGGTCCAAATCAAGGAAGCTTTGGCACGGTACATGTAACAATTTAGCAAATTATTTTAAATGAGGTGAATGCAAATGTTCATGTTTGGACGATTTACTGAAAGGGCTCAGCAGGTGCTGGTATTAGCCCAGGAAGAGGCCAAACGTTTAAATCACAATTTTATAGGTACAGAGCACCTGCTTTTAGGCCTGGTTCGCGAAGGTTCAGGTATCGCTGCCCGGGCAATGCAGAGTATGTCTATTGATTTAAGCTCTGTTCGCAGCGAAGTAGAACGAATTACCCCAAAAGGTGAAAAGGTGATTCAGCAGGGCATAAGTTATACTCCCCGGGCTAAAAGGGTGGTAGAACTGGCCATTGAAGAGAGCCAGAATCTGGGCCACAATTATGTGGGCACCGAACACCTGATGCTGGGCCTGGTCCGTGAAGGTGAAGGAATTGCCGCCCAGGTTCTATCGAACATGGGTATCGACCTGAAACGGGCCCGCAAAGAAGTAATTCAGCTTTTAGGCGGCGAAGAAGGAAGTGCCCGGACAGCCGAGGGTGAGAAATCTGGCCCGCAAACCCCCACGGTTGATACATTCGGCCGCGACTTAACCCGCCTCTCGAAAGAGGGTAAGCTTGATCCTGTAATCGGCCGCGAAAAAGAGATTGAACGGGTAATCCAGATCTTGAGTCGGCGCACCAAGAACAATCCCTGTCTGATTGGCGAACCGGGAGTCGGAAAAACTGCTATAGCAGAAGGGTTGGCCCAGCGCATCATCGAGGGCAAAGTGCCGGAAATTTTGCGTGATAAAAGGGTCGTAACAATCGAGCTGGCTGCCGTTGTTGCCGGAACCAAGTACCGGGGCGAGTTCGAGGAACGTCTGCGCAAGCTGATGACAGAACTGCGTCAGGCCGGAAACGTAATGGTTTTTATTGACGAGCTGCACACCCTGATTGGGGCAGGAGCAGCCGAAGGGGCTATTGATGCCTCCAATATTCTCAAACCTGCTCTCGCCCGTGGCGAGCTTCAGTGCATTGGGGCAACAACCATGGATGAATATCGCAAGCACATTGAAAAAGACCCCGCCCTGGAGAGACGTTTTCAGCCGATAACCGTGGGTGAACCAACCCGCGAGGAAAGCATTGAAATTCTTAAAGGGCTGCGCGATCGTTACGAAGCCCACCACAAGGTTAAAATTACTGATGAGGCCCTGGAAGCCGCAGTAAAGTTGGGTGATCGCTACATCTCAGACCGTTTCCTGCCCGACAAGGCGATCGACTTAATCGACGAAGCGGCATCAAGGGTGCGCATACGCAATTACACCGTACCGCCCGATTTGAAAGAAGTTGAAGAAAAGCTCTATGCCCTGCGCACGGAAAAAGAGGCTTCGGTGCGCAACCAGGAATTTGAAAAAGCGGCAAAACTGCGTGATGAAGAGCATAAGCTAAAAGAAGAGCTTGAAGAGCAGAAGAAAGAATGGGAACAGAAAGTCGGTGCATCTGATCTTTCACTGGTTACTGAAGAAGATGTTGCCTATATCGTATCGAGCTGGACCGGAGTTCCCACTAAGCGGCTTGCCGAAGAAGAATCGGAACGCCTGTTAAAGCTTGAAGAAACCCTGCACAATAGAATTATCGGGCAGGATGAAGCAGTCCGTTCTGTTGCGCGTGCAGTACGCCGCGCAAGAGCGGGTCTTAAAGACCCCAAGCGCCCAATCGGTTCCTTCATATTTCTCGGACCGACCGGCGTCGGCAAGACAGAGCTTGGCCGGGCCCTGGCTGAAGCGCTCTTTGGTGATGAAAATGCCGTAATCCGCCTTGACATGTCCGAGTATATGGAAAAGCATACTTCAGCCCGCCTGGTTGGCGCGCCTCCCGGATACGTCGGATATGAGGAAGGCGGTCAGCTCACCGAAAAGGTTCGCCGTAAACCATACTCGGTTATTCTGCTCGACGAAATGGAGAAGGCGCATCCCGATGTGTTTAACATCCTGCTGCAGATTCTCGAAGACGGCAGACTGACTGACGGAAAGGGAAGAACTGTCGATTTCCGCAACACCGTGGTGATCATGACCTCAAACGTGGGCGCTACATTCCTGAATAAAGCGGCAATGGGTTTTGGGGCTTCCAGTGAAGAGGCCGATTATGATCAGATGAAAGAGCGGGTTATGGATGAGCTTAAACGCACATTCCGGCCTGAATTCCTTAACCGGGTCGATGACCTGATTGTTTTCCACTCGCTGAATGAGGAGCATATCAGGCAGATAGTCGATATCATGCTTGATGAGCTGAACAAACGTATTGAAGAATTCAGCCTTCACATGGTGATTGCAGATGAGGTCAAGGGAATTCTGCTCAGGGAAGGGTACGACCCGAAATACGGCGCAAGGCCGCTCAGGCGGGTAATTCAGCGTCGTCTGGAGGACGGCATCTCAGAAGAGCTGCTCCAGGGCAAGATTGCTCCCGGAGACACCGTAGCTGTAACAGTGGGTGAGGAAGAAAACCTGCTTTTTACAAAAAAAGAATCATAAAAGCAAATAACAGGGCACGGGTGACCGTGCCCTCATAATGTGTAAATATTATGAAAGTACCAACTTTAAAGCCTGTAAAGGATTTCAAGCCTTTATTGTCGAATAGGAACTTCAAATAACTTCAAATGGGTGTATTTTTTTGCCCTGATAAGGGGTGTCATTTTTGAAAATCGCTGTTTCCGGCAAGGGCGGAGCCGGTAAATCTTCGGTGTCCGCTCAGTTAGTGCGCTGTTTCACTCTTCATCAGATGCCGGTTTTTGCAGTCGATGCTGACCCCGATGCCAACCTGGGCCTTGTCCTCGGTCTGGATCCGGAAAAACTCGATAGTTTGCGTCCCTTGATTGAGCTGCAGGATGTAATAGAAGCCAAAAATGCCGGCGGCGGTACTCTGGTCGATCTAAACCCCAACGTTGATGACGTCCTCGAAAACTATACCCTGCAGGAGGGTTTGCTCCGTTTCCTCAAAATGGGCGCAATCAAACAGGGTGGTTCAGCCTGTTACTGCAAGGAAAACTCATTCTTAAACGCCATACTAACCACTATGCTGCTCGATCGCCCTGAGGCTGTAGTCCTCGACATGAGCGCCGGTATCGAACATCTTACCCGCGGCACAGCCCGTGGCGTTGAGATGATGCTCGTTGTAGTTGAACCTACAAGGGCCGGCGTCAGCACCGCTAAGGCGGTCGATCGCCTCTGCAATGATCTAGAAATCAGGAAAGTATTCTTTGTCGGTAATAAAATCCGCAGCGAAGAAGATCGCTCTTACCTCGAATCACAACTTCCGGCTGAACGTTTTGCCGGTATGATTCCATTTTCTGAAACAGTCTTAGATAGAGCACGCCGCGGCGAACCGCTGGTCTCGAAACTCGATGACCTTTTGCCCGGCCTGGAAAAAATATATGAGATGGCTTGCGGGAGGTGACCTTTACGGTTTATTAATTTTTTATCACCCAATTATTTATTTTATTACAAAATAAATACGTATTAAGGGGACAGGCTAAATGAATATTTCAACACGAATCTTATCTCACAAATCTAAAGGAGGTTAGACCAGTTAATGTCCGAAGAAAAGAAAAAAGTTGACAACAGAAGGACAATTGATCCAGCGGCCCTTGCGGTTATTGACAAGAATACTGCCAATGGCCAATTGGAAACCGCTTATGAACGTTATGTTAAAATGCAGCCCCAGTGCAACTTCGGCCGCACCGGCGTTTGCTGCCGGATCTGTCTGCAGGGCCCCTGCCGAATAACCAAGAAGTCGTCAAAGGGTGTCTGCGGCGCTCACGGTTACACCATTGTTGCCCGTAACCTGATCAGGACAATTAGCGGCGGCACAGGAGCTCACTCCGACCACAGTCGTCATATGCTCTATGCCCTGATGGAAGTTCTTGAAGGAAAGGCGCCCGACTATGGTGTTGAAGATCCTGAAAAACTTCGCCGGGTAGCTTCAAGGCTCGATATCGAGGTTGAAGGCAAGGAAGATAATGAACTATTAGAAGCAGTGCTGCAGCAGGCAATCTCCGATTTTACCAAGATTACTCCCGAACCCTGCAAATGGCTCGAAACAACAGTTGTTCCAGAGCGTATGGAAAAATTTGATGCCTGCAATATTCAGCCCCGTTCTATCCACACCACAATATCTGAGACGATGGGTCAGACCCACATGGGCGTCGATGCCGACCCCGTTAACCTGATCTTCCAGGGACTGAAAACTTCACTTTGTGACTATATCTGCATGCATATTGGAACAGACCTTTCAGATATACTCTTTGGCACACCGAAACCGGTATATACAGAAGCCAACTTTGGCGTTATCGATCCTGAAATGGTCAATATTGCAGTGCACGGTCACAACCCGCTCTTAAGCGAAATGATCGTTCGCCAGGCTCGTGAAATGAAAGCGGAAGCTGAAGCAGCCGGCGCCAAAGGGGTTAAATGTATGGGTATCTGCTGCACCGGTAACGAAGTGCTGATGAGGCAGGGGGTTCCCGTACTGACCAACTTCCTCTCCCAGGAGCTGCCGATTATGACCGGCGCAGTTGATTTAATGGTTGTTGACGTTCAGTGTATCATGCCCGGTATTAAGGCTCTTTCCGACTGCTACCACACTCGTATAGTTACTACCATGTCGCACTCGAAAATCCCGGGTTCCTACCACATAGATTTCACAGAAGAACATGCTGTCGCAAAGGCGAAAGAAGTTATCAACCTCGCTATCGAAGCCTTCAAAGAGCGCCAGGGCAAAGAGGTTGACATCCCCGACATCAAGCATAAAGTTACTGCCGGTTTCAGCATGGAAGCTATAGAAGATGTTTTAAGCGCGGTTAACCCCGATGCTCCGATTAAAGTAGTAACCGATGCTGTAGATTCAGGACAGCTGCGCGGCGTAGTTCTCTTCGCCGGCTGCAATAACCTGCGTGTGCCCCATGATGGCAGCGGCGCTTACCTGATTAAAGAGATGGCTAAAAATAATGTGCTCATCGTTGCCACCGGCTGTGCAGCCGGAACCGCAGCCAAGCTTGGGCTGATGAATGCTGAAGCTGTTGAAGAATATGCCGGTGAAGGGTTGAAGGCGTTCTTTAACACACTTAATGAAGCGAATAAAGACAAGCTTAAAGAGAAACTGCCCCTGGTTCTGCACATGGGTTCCTGCGTCGATAATTCCAGGGCTTACGATTTCACCACCGCCCTGGCCCGCCAGTGGGGTGTAGATGTTCCCAAGGTACCTTTCGTTGCCTCCGCACCGGAAGCGATGAGTGAAAAAGCCGTATCAATCGGCAGCTGGTGTGTTACATTGGGAATCCCGACTCATGTTGGCGTTGTTCCCGAGGTAACCGGAAGCGCACTGGTTGATGGTGTTGCCCTGCAAATCGCCGAAGATGTTTACGGTGGCTATTTCATGTGGGAAGAAGACCCGGAAAAAGCTGCTCAAAAAATTCTCGGCGCTCTTGATGAGCGAACCTGGAAGCTTAAAGTGCACAAGCAGACTGCTGAAAAATACGAAACTGAACTGTCCAAGGGATGGTAAACAATTCACGAAAAAGGAGGCACGATAAATGAGTAATGATGGAGTTCTGACCAGAGACTGGAAAGAATCGTTCGATGAGATATTCGACGGCGCTGTAGATGAATCAAACCCGCCGTTAAAACTATTTGAAAAAGTATACGATGGTGCCGTTATCGCCACCAGCTATGCTGAAATTTTGCTCAACCAGGCCATTAGACGGTTTGGCCCTGATAAGCCGGTTGGTTATCCCGATACCGGTTACTACCTGCCTGTAATCAGGGCGCTTGGCGGCGAGGCTGTACAAAAACTGGGTGACTTACCCCCAATCTTAAACCGCATGCGTAATCAGATTCATGAGGAGCTAAACTTCGACAATGCCCGCCTTTGCGGTGAATCGGCCGCTTACTCGGCTGAAATTATCGAAGCGCTGCGCTATCTTGATGGTACATCACCGCACGTTGAACCCTGGACCGGTTTCCTCGGTGACCCCGTTGTCCGCCGTTACGGTATTCTCCTGGTTGACTGGACCATTCCCGGCCAGGCCGTAATCATGGGCAAAGGTAAGTCAAGCGAAGCGGTCGGCAAGATAATTCAGGACCTGCAGGGGAAAGGGTTTATGATCTTTCTCTGCAACCAGGTTGTAGAACAGGCTATAGAAGCCGGGTGTAAACTCGGGATTGACTTTATTGCCTTCCCGGTCGGTAATTTCACTCAGATCATTCATGCAGTCAACTATGCCCTGCGGGCCGGAATGGCTTTCGGCGGTATTCCTGCCGGTGAACGCGAGAATACCCGCGATTACCAGCGCCGCCGGGTGCGCGCGTTTGTGCTGCAGCTGGGTGAAATCGATGAGGTTCAGGTCGCCGCCCACTTTGCCGCCATCTTCCTCGGCTTCCCGGTCCTCACTGACCAGGAGCTTCCCGAAGATGAGCAGATCCCGAACTGGTATGTCTCGCATCCCAATTACGATGACATGGTCCAGGTTGCCATGGAAATTCGCGGCATCAAGCTTAAGATCCTCGATATTCCTGTTCCGATTACCGTCGGGCCTGCTTTTGAGGGCGAGGTTATCAGAAAAGGCGATATGCGGGTAGAGTTCGGAGGAGGCCGCACAACCGCTTTCGAACTGGTTGAAATGGTTGAAGAAGACCAGATTGAAGACGGCAAGATTGATGTTATCGGGCCGGAGATTGATGAAGCGCCGGAAGGCGGTTCATTGCCGCTGGGTATCATGGTAAAAATATTCGGCCGCAAGATGCAGGTAGACTTCGAGGGTGTGCTTGAGCGCCGTATCCATTACCTGGTCAACTACGGTGAAGGTATCTGGCATATGGCCCAGCGCGACACGATCTGGATGAGAATCAGTAAAGATGCCGCTGCCAAGGGCTTCAAGGTTCACCATTTTGGTGATCTGCTGGTAGCGAAGTTGAAGGATGAATTCCCCTCCATTGTCGACCGTGTTCAGGTTACCCTGATCACCGATCCTGAAAAGGTTGAAGAAGGTCTGGCTCATGCCCGCACTTTCTATGCCGCGCGCGATGAGCGCTTGAAAGGCCTCACCGATGAATCGGTTGATGAATTCTATTCCTGTATTCTCTGCCAGTCCTTTGCCCCGAACCACTGCTGCGTGGTTACACCCGAGCGTCTTGGGCTCTGCGGTGCGGTTAGCTGGCTCGATGGCAAAGCTGCTTACGAGATTGACCCGACCGGACCGAACCGTCCAATCAAGAAAGAAGGGATGATCGACGAAAGGAACGGCATCTGGGAGTCAGTTAACGAATATGTCTACAACAACACCAACCGCACTATCGAGAAGTGCTCGATGTACAGCTTTATGACCGAACCGATGACCTCCTGCGGTTGTTTCGAATGCATCATGGCCATTCTGCCCGAAGCCAACGGAGTCATGATTACCACCCGTGAATACAGCGGTGACACCCCCATCGGGATGACCTTCTCAACCCTGGCCGGCACCTGCGGCGGCGGTGTTCAGACCCCCGGTTTTATGGGCCACGGCCGCGCATACGTTCTGAGTAAGAAGTTCATCAGCGCTGATGGTGGTCTTGAGCGGCTGGTCTGGATGCCGAAAGAGCTTAAAGACTCGCTCGGCGACGACCTTCGTAAACGGGTTGAAGAAGCTGGCCTTGGAGCTGATTTCGTAGACAAAATTGCCGATGAAACTGTCGGTACCACATCAGAAGAGATCCTTCCGTTCCTCGAAGAAAAGGGACACCCTGCTCTTACCATGGAACCGCTGATATAATTGCACAAGGACTCAAAGCTTCGGTGGAGGCGACGATGAAGCTGAAGTTTTTTCCAGTTATATATACAAGAAAGGAGTAGATAGTTAATGGGTTTAACCGGTTTAGAGATTTATAAACACCTGCCGAAAACCAATTGTAAAGATTGCGGCTCGCCGACCTGCCTGGCCTTCGCTATGGCCCTGGCTTCCGGCAAGGCTTCGCTTGATGCCTGTCCGCATGTAACCGACGAGGCGAAGGAGGCGCTTGACTCTGCATCGGCTCCCCCAATCAAGCTTGTCAAAGTGGGCGTTGGGGATAATGTAGTTGAGCTTGGTGAAGAAACTGAAATTTTCCGTCATGATAAACGCTTTTTCCATCCTACCGGTGTTGCCGTCCTAATCAGCGATACAGATGATGTTGCGGCAAAAGCGGAAGCTTTCGAAGCTCTGGAATTCCATCGTGTCGGTATGGATTACAAAACCGATCTGGTAGCTGTCAAGTGTGATTCCGGCGATGCCGCTAAATTCAAGGCGGCCGTAGAGACAGTGGCGGGCAAAACCGCCAAGGCTATGATCCTGATCGCTGACGATCCTGCAGTTATGGAGGCAGGACTTGGTGTTGTTGCTGATCGCAAGCCTCTTGTTTGTGCTGCAACTGCCGATAACTTTGAGAAGATGACTGAACTGGCAAAAGGCAAAGAGTGTCCGCTTGTTGTCAGAGGCAAAGACCTGCATGAAACAGCTGAACTGGTTGAAAAGGTAGTTGCTCTCGGCCATAAAGATTTGGTTCTTGACAGCGGAGCGCGCGAAACCAGCAAGGTTTTAGCAGATCTTACCCAGTTCCGCCGCCTGGCCGTTCGCAAAAAATTCCGCCCCTTCGGTTATCCGGCAATTGCTTTTACATCGAAGGAAGATCCGCGCGAAGAGGTTATTCAGGCCGGAGTATACATGAGCAAGTATGCTGATGTAGTGGTGATGAAAGCAGCAGAAAAGCAGCAGCTTCTGCCGCTTCTTTCCTGGCGCCAAAACCTTTACACCGACCCGCAGAAACCGATTGCAGTTGAAGCAAAGCTTTACGATATCGGTACGCCGGGCGAGGAATCACCGGTCTATGTTACAACGAACTTCTCCCTGACTTACTTTATCGTTGAAGGTGAAGTTGAAAGCTCCCGTATTCCAAGCCGTATTCTCTCGGTTGATACAGGAGGCGTATCCGTGCTTACAGCATATGCCGACAATAAGTTTTCTGCAGAAACCATAGCCGAAGCGATTAAAAAGTCGGGTCTCGAAGAAAAAGTTAAGCACCGCAAACTGGTTCTTCCTGGTCATGTTGCAGTATTAAAAGGAGCACTGGAAGAAGAATCGGGTTGGGATGTAATTGTCGGTCCGCGTGAAGCTTCCGGCATTACCAAGTTCTCGAAAGACAACTTTGCCTAAAATAACCTTCTTCCAAGCAGGTGAGGTTGCAATAAACCAATAAACTCCCTCTCCCTTGAGGGGAGAGGGGCGGGGTGAGGGTGAAAAGGTTTCATCCGGTCTTCTCCCATCCGACCTCCGATCTCCAAAATGAAAGGAGCTTACACATGGCTGTAGAAATCCTTAAGGAAAAATACAGAAGTAAAGTTGGCGAGGTCGTCTTAGGCGCTACCAAAGACCAGGGCGGCACCCGCAGCCATACCATCACAGTTGGTGGTGAATCGGCATTACCCTATCTCCACTTTGAGGGAGAAATCCCCAACCGCCCGGTACTGGCGCTTGAAGTATGGGATATGGTTCCGGAAGAATGGGATCCTCTTTTCGAAAAATATTACGGCGACGTCTGGAACGATCCGGGCGCATGGGCCAGGAAGTGCGTTGAAGAATACGGAGCAGACCTGATTCAGATTCGCCTCAAGGGCGCTGACCCCGATCTGAAAGATGCTTCTGTTGAAGATTGCATCGCCTCCGTTAAAAAAGTGCTTGAGGCTGTTGGCGTGCCCCTGATTGTAGTAGGCTGCGGTAAAGCCGAAAAAGACAACCTCCTTTATGCACCGATCGCCGAAGCAGCAGCCGGCGAAAACCTCTTAATCGGTGTAGCCGAACTGGAAAACTACAAGGCAGTCACCAGTGCCTGTATGGCAAACCAGCACAATATTATTGCCCAGTCACCTATTGATATCAATATCTGCAAGCAGCTCAATATTCTCATTGCCGAGATGAGCACCGCCATGGCCAGCAGGATCATTATCGACCCCACTATCGCTGCTCTCGGTTACGGTATCGAGTACTCCTACTCCATTATGGAACGTGCCCGCAATGGTGCACTTCAGGGTGACAAAATGCTGGCAATGCCAATGATTGGCAACGTTGGCCTTGAATCCTGGAGAGCCAAGGAAGCCAACGCCTCATCTGAAGATGAACCAGGCTGGGGCGAGCAGGAAGAACGCGGCGTTCTCTGGGAAGCAACAACTGCAATGGCTTACCTGCAGTCCGGTATTGATATTATGGTTATGCGTCATCCTGATGCCTTAAAAGCAATCAAGGCCAACATTGATGACCTGATCAAAGACAACAGCTATTAAGCTTTAAGTTTGGGAAGATGTTGCACACTAATCGTCGTTTTGTATGCGCTAACTTTTTCAGCAATTAAGATGCAGATGTCACAATAGTAGCCGCAATCCGGACGCAGTTCTAAACAGACCACGAACAGTAATACATCTGTAACAGGATCTGAAGCAACAGTCGCAGCAATATAAGCCGCGGAAATTGACGAATAAGGTGTACGGGCACGGTTTTCCGTGCCCCCATCTCCCAAAATTATGAAAAGTAAAAGGAGGCTACCACATGATTATTATAGGCGAACGTATCAACGGGATGTTTAAAGATATTGCCAAAGCTATTAAAGAAAAAGATAAAGCCCCGATACAGGAATGGGCACGCAAGCAGGAACAAAACGGAGCTCATTACCTTGATTTAAACGTTGGCCCCAGTTCTCCTAATCCTGTCGAAGCAATGAAGTGGCTGGTTGAGGTTACACAGGAAGTCAGCGATCTCCCCCTCTGCCTCGATTCAACCAAGTATGATGCTATCGAAGAAGGGTTAAAACTTTGCAAACATCCGGCCATGATCAACTCTGTTCCGGCTGAAATGGCTAAAATGGAAAGGGTATTCACCATGGCAGCCGAACATGGCGCTGAAGTTGTCGGCCTGGCTATGAACGAAGAAGGTATTCCCAAGGATGCAGACAGCAGAATAGCCCTTGCAGCCGAACTGGTTGCCACTGCAGACGCATTCGGTATATCTCCCGACATGCTCTACATCGATCCCCTGGTTCTGCCCTGTAACGTAGCCCAGGATCACGGTAAAGAAGTTCTGCGCACCCTGCGCGAAATCAAGCTTATCTCCGACCCCGCTCCCAAAACCGTGGTTGGTCTCAGCAACGTATCCCAGGGAACCAAGAACCGTGAGCTAATCAACCGCACCTTTGCCGTAATGGCAATGGCTAATGGCCTTGATGCCGGTATAGTCGATGCCAACGATGATGAACTGATGGCAGCAATAGCCTCGGCAAGAATTATCCTTAACATGGACATCTATTGCGATTCTTACGTAGATGTTTTTATGCAGCGTAACCGCTAAGGCAGTTAAGTGTGATAAAATATAAAGCATAGTTTTTAGTTGAGAAAGGAAGGTGAGCGTATGATTATCGCGGAACGTAAGCCGCTGGAAGAAATTGCGGCTATGGCAGCCCCATTCAAACGTGTCCTGGTTTTCGGGTGTAACACCTGTGTGGCAGTTTGCATGGCCGGCGGCGAGAAAGAAGCCGAAGAATTGGCGGCGCTTCTCCGCATACACCGCAAGAAAGAAAATATTGACGGTGTAGTAGACGTATTTTCGATTGAAAGACAGTGTGAGTTTGAAATGATTGATGAAGTTTTGGAGAAACTCAAAGGCTATGACGTTATCGTCTCAACAGCCTGCGGAGTCGGGGTTCAGACCATCATTGAGCATGTTCCCTCGTTAAGAGTGGTTCCCGGTCTGAACACAACTTCAATGGGCTATCCCATTGAGCAGGGTGTCTGGGTTGAACGCTGCCTCGGCTGTGGTGATTGTGTCTTGCATTTAACCATGGGTATTTGCCCGATTTCACGTTGTGCCAAGAGCATCCTCAACGGGCCATGCGGTGGTTCGGCTGAAGGTAAATGCGAGCTGGGCAAAGATGTTGACTGCGCCTGGCAATTAATTCATGATCGTCTTGCAGCGTTTGGTCGTTTGGCTGACCTGGACGAAATTCAGCCTCCCAAGAATTGGTCAACATCGCATCACGGTGGCAATAGAACCACAGTAAGGGAGGATGTTAAAATTGATCGCGGGTAGCAGACTTGAAAGAATGTTGGAAGCAGGACACTTTACAGTAACCGGTGAACTGGGCCCCCCCAAGGGTGCTGATAT
>JAHYJM010000159.1 GCA_019428945.1 Bacillota bacterium
AAGGCAGGAAGGTTTACTTTAAAAACTTTGCAACAGGTTTAACTGTTTTAGATCCTTTTAGCGGCGAATATCGCTCATCAACCAAAGATGATCTGGGTAATATTGCCCGTTTTTGCGATGCTTTGGATGAAGTAGATTTTTTCACTCTCGCTGTTTCTGCCGGGGATATTCCCCCTGCTGTGCGAGATCTACATGAGGCTGAAGCAGTTTTAAATAACACTTCAAAACACTTTAGTCACGATACTCACAGCATTTACAGCACAAAAAGGTTGCTGGAAATGGCGGCTGTTATAGCAGGCGGACCGGAACAGCTTAAAGCAAGGCCTATTGTATCTCTGGGAACCTGCCCGGTAAGCCCCCTTGAGCTGCACGAAGAGTGTACAGACTTAATTATTGAGGCGGCTGAAGCAGGGATACCGGTAAATATTCTCTCCATGGGTCTGGCCGGAGCAACAACGCCTGTTACGATGGCCGGCACATTGGTAGTAACAAATGCAGAAGTTTTGGGTGGCATAGTCCTGGCCCAGTTGGTAAGCAGGGGAACTCCGGTGATTTATGGAACTTCCAATACAATCATGGATTTAAGTATCACGACCTCCCCGGTAGGAGCGCCGGAACATGCAATGTTCAGCTCTGCCGTGGGGCAAATCGGACATTACTATTCTATTCCAACCGATGTTGGCGGAACCTAGTGTGACAGTAAAATATCAGATATCCAGGCAGGGCATGAGAAAACTCTAACGGCACTACTGCCTGCTTTGACCGGAAGTAGCATTATCTATGGCATGGGACTTCTGGAGATGGGAATTTGTTTTTGTTATACACAGCTGCTTATTGACCGGGAATTTGTACGAATGGTTAGACGGGTTATGCAGGGGATAGCTGTAAATGAAGACACTCTTGCGACAGAGGTAATTAATGCGGTAGGCGCCGGAGGTAATTACCTGATGCAGGAACATACCATAAAACATATGCGGCAAGAACATTCCCGGGCAGGATTAATTGATCGCAGGACGCGAAAAGGATGGGAAGAGCTTGGTGGTTCAGATATGACAGTAAGAGCAAAAGAGGAGGCGTTAGCAATTCTCGCTGCTCACCGCCCTGAACCCTTAGCTCCGGCTGTTGCCGGACAGATAAGAAAAATTGTCCGGGATGCAGAAGAAGAACTGCTTTAAAGCCTTAAAAGTTGATGTGATGATCTGTTTTGATACCTGGCTAAACTCAGTGTTATAATAAAGCCTGTAGAAAACTGTTTAACGAATAAGCGTTCATGAGGTGAAATATGGATAAAGTGCGTCTTGGCAAAACAGAATTGATGGTCAGCCGCTTAAGTTTTGGCGGGCTGCCTATACAGTCGGTCGACCGTGACAGCGCTGAAAAAGTTGCCCGTTATGCTTATGACCGCGGTATGAACTTTTTTGACACTGCAAGGGGCTATACAACAAGCGAAGCTGATTTGGGCAGAGCCCTGGCAGGGCTTGGAGAAAAAGTGATCATTGCCACTAAATCATATTATAAAAATATGGAACAGCTGGATAAAGATTTTAAGATCAGTATTAAAAATCTGAACCGCGATTATATAGATCTTTTTCAATTTCACATAGTTAACTATGAAAAAGAGCTTCAGGCAATTCTTGAAAAAGGCGGCCCTCTTGATTACCTGAAAGAGAGACAACGTGAAGGACGCCTTCGTCATATAGGCATTACTTCGCACCGCCCGGCAATGATGCTGCAGGCGTTAAAGACCGGCGCATTTGAAACTGTGCAGATTCCCTTGAACTACATAGAGACCGAACCGCTTGATAAACTAATCCCTCTGGCGGCTTCGCTCGACATTGGTGTTATTGCAATGAAACCGGTTGCCGGTGGGGTCTTTACCAGCAATAGGGCTGCTGTTAAATGGGTTTTACAGCAGCAGGGGGTTGTGCCCATTCCCGGAATGTGCCGCATAGAAGAAGTCGATGACAATTTAGCTGCTCTGAACTCACCGCTCACACCGGAAGAGCTGGCAGCGCTGGAATCTGACAAGCAGGAACTGGGAACAATATTCTGCCGCCGCTGTGATTACTGTATGCCCTGCCCTAATGATATTGAGGCATCTTATATCGTCCGCTCAGGGATGATCTTTAAAAGGGTTGGCTGGGATAAAATGGAGCAGGATCATATTGACGCTTTTGTAAAGGGGCTCACCTGTGACCAGTGTGGCACCTGTGCCTCCAGATGTCCTTATGATCTGCCTTTGACTGATATGGTGATTGATGAAAGTCTCGCCATGCTGCGCAAAGCGGTGGAATACGGTAAGCTGAGTGAAGAAGATTACAATAAAATATTAAAGGATGCGGGTAAGAATGAACCGTCGGAGCAAAAATAATTAACAGGTAAAGGATGCAGCAGGAGATGGAATTGACTTTAATTCATGCGGTGGGCATGGCTGTAGCAATGCTCGCCGTCTTTGGTATCGGCATCTATTCGGGACGCAAGGTGCACACAGCGGTAGATTTTTCTGTGAGCGGAAGGCGCGCCGGCTCATTCCTCGTTATGGGCACAATTCTCGGGACCCTGGTTGGGGGAGCTTCAACAATTGGCACGGCCCAGCTGGCCTATATTTATGGCTTTTCGGCCTGGTGGTTTACCCTGGGAGGAGGAATAGGCTGCCTGATCATCGCCATTTTCCTGGTTAAACCGATGCGGGAGACCCGCTTTGAGACCATTCCCCGTTTCATCTCGTCAAGTTATGGAACAACGGCAGGGGTGCTTGCTGCGCTTTTTGTATCCCTGGGAATGTTCATCAATATTGTGCCGCAGCTCTTTTCTTCCGTGGCCTTGCTGTCGTCTATGTTTGCTGTCGATCTGCGCCTGGCCGCTTTGATCACTGTTATCCTTGCCGTAATGTATGTTGTTTTCGGCGGTGCCTGGGGTACCGGCCTGATGGGTGTCACTAAAATTATGTTAACCTGTTTCTGCATGATTGCAGCGGGCGCAGCTGCCCTTATTTTGGCTGGTGGTCCCCAGAGCCTG
>JAHYJM010000027.1 GCA_019428945.1 Bacillota bacterium
TGTTTTAACAAACCTGGTTTCATTCATGCCACCTTTGCACTGATCGCGGCCAGAGCGCTTGGCTTAAGCCCCGATCTAATTACGATCTACTCTCGCGATACCCTTTCAACGCCACATTCGCTTGGCGCCTTGGGGATGCGCCAGACAACAATCGGCGGCAAAGCCGTTCAACTGGCTGCTGAAAAGCTGCGCGAGCTAATTGTGCAAACAGCCTCTGAGCTGGTTGAAGAACCTGTTGTGATGGAAAACGGCGCTGTCAGAACCGCTTCCGGCAGAGCTGTTGAGTTGCCTCTGGTGGCCTACCACTACCACAGTCTTACCTGCGGGCTCAGTTTGACTGGTGAAGGCCGCTACGTGCCTGCACCAAGCGAATACGATGAATCCGGCTATGGCAATATTGCCGTCACTTATTCCTTTGCTGCTCACGGAGCCGAAGTAGAAGTTGATAAGGACACAGGCGCGGTAACAATTAATAAGGTAGTTGCTGCACATGATTCCGGCAGAATAATCAACTACATTTCTGCCCTGGGCCAGGTTTATGGCGGGGTGACCCAGGGTCTTGGCATGAGCAGCTACGAGGGCTACCTGTTTGATGGAGGCAGGGTTGCCAACGCCTCACTTGCTGACTACAAAATTCCAACATCGCTTGATGTTCCGGAAGTTGTGCCTATCTTCATCGAACAGGAAGATCCTGAGGGGCCCCTGGGAGCAAAAGGCCTCGGCGAAATAGTGCAGATTCCTGTAATTGGCGCCATAGCCAATGCCGTAGCAGATGCTGTTGGCGTGAGAGTTACAGATCTGCCGATTACAGCAGAAAAAGTATTTCAGGCTCTTTCCGGATGGGAGTGTAAATGATGAGCTATTTAAGAGCTGAAAGTATAGAACATGCCTTAACCCTGCTTAAGGAATCTGCATCAGGGGCCAAAATCATTGCCGGGGGAACCGACCTTTTTCTACAGGAACTACCCGGGCACCTGATTGACATTGGCTTTATCGGGGAGTTAAAAGAGATTAAGGAGGAGAAGGGCCAGTTACATATTGGTGCGGCATTAACTCATACCCTGGCTGCGAATTCAAAGTTAATAAAAGACAAGGCAACCGCCCTTGCTGAAGCATCTTCACTGGTTGGATCGCCGCAGATACGCAATATCGGTACTCTTGGCGGCAATGTGATTAATGCAGCGCCGGCAGCTGATGCTGCCGTTGCCCTGGTTGCTTTAGGGGCACAGGCTGTGCTTATCGACCTTGAAGAAAATATTCGCTGCATACCGGTTGATCAACTATACAGCGGGTTTAATTGTACTTCCGTTGACTGCAGTTCCGAAATGTTGCTCAAATTCATAATCAACACGTGTGAACCCGGCGAAGGGACAGCCTTTGTCCGTTTTGCAGCCCGCCGCGCCCTGGCCCTGCCCATGGCCAATGCGGCGGCCCGGATAAAAATCACAGACGGGGTGATCAGTGAAGCGTACCTGGTTGCTGCTCCGGTTAAACCAGCCCCTACCAGGTTAACTGAGACTGAAACGCTGCTTCACGGTGAACCGGCTGAAGAAAGTACATGGCTCAAAGCCGAACTGTCAGCGGCAGGGGAAGTAGCAGTGCGCGGCAGTTTGCTGCGCTGTTCTGCCGATTACCGCAAGCATCTGGTCGGACTCATGGCCGGCAGGGCTCTGCGAACCGCTGCCTCAAGAGCTGTTGAAAGAAAGGAAGTGCGGTAGCTATGAACAAAGAAACCATTAGATTTATGCTAAACGGTGAGCAAGTTGAAATTTATGCCAATCCGGCCAAGAGCCTGTTGCATTTACTTCGAGACGATTTGGGCCTGACAGGCACCAAGGAAGGTTGCGGCCAGGGTGAATGCGGTGCCTGCACGGTTTTGCTTGACGATGTTGCCGTTAACTCCTGCCTGGTTCCTGCCGGTAAAATTTCCGGGCACTCGGTGATCACTATTGAAGCGCTCTCAAAAGACGGTAAACCGGACTTTGTCCAGGAGGCTTTTGTCGAAAAGGGGGCGGTACAGTGCGGTTTTTGTACACCGGGTATGGTCATGAGCGCGCATGCTTTACTCAGGCAAAACACCGACCCAAGCCCGGAAGAGGTGAAAACCGCTATTTCTGGCAACCTCTGCCGCTGCACCGGTTACAAGCAGATTGAAGAGGCGATTCTGTCAGCTGCTGAGAAACTGAAGAGTTAACCTTAATTATATTATATCTGATCTGAAACAGCAGAGGCAATTACTGAAATGGTTGATAGAGTCGTGCAAGGGTGTTGACATTCAGGCCGGTTCTGAATCTATAATGAACCTGAACCGGTTTTTATCAATAGAATATATCATTGTTATTGGAGGCAGCCTAATTGGCAGACTATACATATTTTCAGAAGCGCATGGGCTTGCTAAACCTGACAGCCGATCAGATGGAGCAGCTGCATCTGGCTACGCTTGATATTCTGGAGCAGGTTGGTGTTAAAATACTGGAAACTGAAGCACTTGAACTGCTCAATGAAGCAGGAGCTCGTATCAACGGTGATTTAGTCAAGATCCAGCCCTGGATGGTTCAGCAGGCTTTGCAGACTACTCCCTGTAAAATAGCGATCTATGATCGCCTCGGCAACAGGGCAATGACACTTGAAAAGGGCAGAATTTATTACGGGACCGGATCTGACACTCCATATGTAATGGATATTGACAGTGGGAACAGGCGCCGTTCTGTCAAACAGGATTCAATCAACGCCACTATTGTGACCGATGCCCTTGATCATATCGATTTTGTAATGTCCATGGCCCAGGCCTCCGATGTTCCTGCGGTGCGAAGCGACCGGCACCATTTTGAAGCGATGATACTCAACACAACCAAGCCGATAGTTTTTGATGCGCATGATCGTCAGGGACTGCTTGATATTATTTACATGGCTTCGCTGGCTTGTGGGGGCCGTGAAGAACTGACCGATAAACCCTATATAATCCATTATTCTGAACCCAGTTCACCCCTGGTGCACAGTAAAAACGCCCTAGAAAAACTGCTCACTGCCGCCTCAGAACGTATTCCGTTGATCTATGCGCCTGCAGTAATGTGCGGAGCTACAGGACCGGTTACTTCAGCCGGTTCGCTGGTTGTCGCCAATGCCGAAATACTTTCCGGCCTGGTGATACACCAGCTTAAAGCCAAGGGGGCGCCTTTCATCTATGGTGGAGGTGTACCACCGCTTAATATGGGGACAACTGTATGTTCTTACGGCGATCCGCAGGCAATTCTTGATTGCGCCTGTTTGGTGGAGATGTCTCATTACTATAACCTGCCTTCTTTTACAACTGCAGGTTGCACTGATGCTCAGTGTTTTGATCAGCAGGCTGCGACAGAAGTAGCCTTCAGCCTCCTGATATCAGCGCTTGCCGGCGGAAACCTGATTCATGATATCGGTTATATCGGGGCCGGGATGGCAACCTCCCTGGAACAGGTTGTCCTCTGCAATGAAAGTATCGGGGCAATTAAGTATTTAACCCGGGGAGTCGAGATTAACCCTGCCACGCTGGCTATGGATATAATTGAGAAAGTTGGACCGGGCGGGCATTTTCTGACCGAACAGCACACCATGGATAATTTTCGTACCCAAATGCATTTTACCAAGTTATTTAACCGCAGTAACCATGAAAACTGGGTTGCTGCCGGTAGTAAATGTTTTGGAGATAGCGCTAATGCTTTGGTCAAAGAAATTCTGAAGTGGCATGAAGTTAAGTTACTCGATCCTGAAGTTGAAAAAGCGATAAAGGCTGTAGCTGAAGGCGAGATCACAGATACAAAACTGGCCTGATCTCTTTTTGATTGATATAATATAAAAAAAAAGGTTGTAAAAGGAGACGTGCACATGTTAAAGGATCTACCGGTTGAAGTATTTGTGCGTGAAGTATCAGCGGCTTCACCGGTTCCAAGCAGTGGTTCAGTTGCTGCTCTTGCGGGCGCACAGGCAGCCGCGCTGCTTTCCATGTATTGTAATGTCAGTCAGGATCGCGACAAACTGGGCGATTTTGTGGAAGTACTGCAAAAAGCCGGTGAGGAAGCGCGGTTTTTAATGTCCAGGCAGTTGGAAACAATTGACGACGATACCATCGCATTTAATCAGGTAATGGAAGCTTTTCGCCTGCCGAAAGATAACGATGCCAGCAAAACTAAACGTTCATCTGCAATCAGGGAAGCTGTAGAAAAGGCAGCGGAAATAACCCTCATGTCAGCCAGGGGAGTTTTAAGAACACTCTCGATAATAAATGAGGTGGCCACCAAGGGTAATCCATCGGCGGTAACTGATTTGGGCTTGGCAAACCTGCAGGCTTTTTCAGGCCTTACCGGTTCTTACTATAATGTCAGGGCAAATCTTGGTCTTTTAAAATTGCAGGGTAGAGCTGGTGAGATCAAAGGTGAAGCCGATGAAATTCTAAAGCAGGGTCAGGCACTTTTTGATTCTAACAGGCATCTGATTGAAAATGAAATGTAGGTAAAGGATGGTATTATGACCGATATATATGCGGTAATTGACCGATCTTCGCTGCTCAGGTTTTTATTTCATCCGCGCCGTCAGCATAGCATAGCCCGTGACGGCGCTTTTGATCTCTCTGTCATGGTGGATAAAAGCGTATCTATAATTTGCAGGGCTTATCCTTCAAATGAAAGTTCTCTCTGGATATTATATTTCCATGGAAACGGGGAAGTTGTTAGTGATTATGACGGCATTGCGCCAATGTACAGAAACTGTGGTTTGAATTTGCTTGTTGCCGATTATCGCGGATACGGCGCAAGCGGCGGTAATCCCTCATTTTCGACAATGGTCAGCGATGCCGGAAAAATATTTGAATCAGTTACGGAACAGTTGAAAAATGAAAACAGTAGAAACGAATGGGTGATAATGGGGCGTTCCCTGGGCAGTATTTCTGCTTTGGAGATTGCCTCACAATACCCTGAAAAAATTAACGGTTTAATAATAGAAAGTGGTTTTATCAGTGTGGATCGCTTGATAAACTATCTTGGTCTTCCCTCACCGGGAGATCTTGCTCCACTTGAAAAGGCGTACCGGAAACTTGTTGAGAGAATAATTCTACCGGCCCTGATTATTCATGGTCAAAGGGATCGGCTTGTGCCATTTGAACAGGGGAAAGAGCTCTATGATGCTCTTGGTTCAGAAGAAAAGGAAATGGTTACTATCGCCGGAGCTGACCATAATGATATAATGTTTGTTGATCCAAAGAAATATATGGATGCCATATGTCGATTTGTTTCCAAATAAGGAGGGTGCAAAATGAATCAGGTTAAAGATATTATGACCACCGATGTGATCACAGTTTCGACAGGAGATTCTGTTGAACTCTGTGCCAAGTTAATGCAGGAGCATAATATCAGCGGTCTGCCGGTTTTAAGTGAGGCAGGCAGAGTTGCCGGTATAGTTACCGAGGGAGATTTAATTCGCCGGGCATCAAGGATAAAAGCCCCGGGTTACCTGGAAATACTGGGCGGGCTGATCTACCTGGGCAGCCCGAAGAAGTTTGTTGAAGAGCTGCAACGGGCGATGTCGTTGGAAGCGGGCCAGTTGATGAGTAAGGATGTTATTTTTGTTGACCCCGAAGATGGTGTGGAAAAAGCAGCAACATTGATGGTTGAGAAAAATATCAGCCGTTTACCGGTAATTGATGATGGTGGAAAGCTCGTCGGTATACTTTCACGCAGAGATATTATGAAGTGCCTTTATAACAGTAAAGATTAATACTTCTTTTCCCGGAGGTTTCAGTGTGTCTTTAAAATACAAGCTTTTTATATTAGCAGTTGTAGCAGCGGCCGTTCTGGCCGTTCTCTTTCTTCCCGGTTCAACTCTTATTTCAGGTACTGAGACTGTTTCTGATGGAAGTCTGCCTGGTGAATTTCATCCTGATGATGAACCCTACAGAATATTTATAGAAGCCAGGCAAGCTGGCAAGCCAATTTTCCTTGAGTTCTATGCCCGTTGGTGAAGCGCCTGTGTGGCAATGGAGCCCGTGATAATGGCTCTGAAGGAGCGTTATGCCAACGAGGTGGTGTTTATTGTTGCTGATCTGGATAATCCCCAGACCGATCTGTTTTTTGAGCAGTTTAATATTCTATATATTCCCGATTTCTACTTTATTGACGCTGATGGGGTTATCGCTGCCCGGGAGGCTGGTGTATTAACGTATGAGGAAATGGCAGCCCGGATAGATTTAATAGTGGGGGACGCTCCTGTAGAAGATAAGGCGATCAGTGGAATTGAGCGTTTCTTTTCTGAGATACTACCGGCCGTTATTGGTCAGCGTACCTTAATCGCCCTTACTCTAGTATTTCTTGGGGGATTATTAACCAGCATCAGCCCTTGTATTATCACTATGGTTCCGCTATTAGTCGGTTATATCGGCGGCTATGGCGAAGGCGACAAAACCAAAGGGTTTATTCTTTCCGCCTCATTTGTAATCGGTATGGCCCTGACTTTTTCCATCCTCGGTTTTATAGCAGCCCATTTTGGCAGGGTTTTCGGGGAGATCGGCACTGCCTGGTATTATCTTTTGGTTGCGGTTGCCTTGATCATGGGACTGCAGTTATTAGGCGTGCTCACTTTTAAAATGCCCGGTTTAACAAAGATACCCATCAAAAAAACCGGTTTCGGGGGAGCACTGGTCATGGGTATGTTATTTGGACTTGTAGCTTCACCATGTGCTACGCCGGTGCTGGCTGTGATTATTACATACGCGGCAGTTCAGGCTGAGCCTTTGTACGGAAGCAGTCTACTCTTTATATACGGTTTAGGTCACGGTATACCATTATTGGTTGCCGGTACTTTCACGGGACTGGCCAGGAATTTGCCGAAGATTAATAAATATACTCATTATCTAAGTTATATCAGCGGAGCCATACTGGTTATTGCCGGTCTGTTTTTACTTTACTGGGTGGGACTAATTTAAGCGACTGATACTTTCTGATTGTTTTAACAGGAACCACAGTTTTTCTGACGAATAAGTTCCATGGTAAGTGGAAAGGAGATGGTTCCCCTCATGGAAGTTAATATTCTTGTTGGTGGAGCTGCCGGTCAGGGCATGGATACTGTGATGAACCTGCTTGGAAAGGCTCTTGTCAGAGAAGGCTATGGTTTAATTTATAATAAGGATTATATGTCCAGGGTTCGTGGCGGGCACAATTTTTCGCGATTGAGGATTGGTCCGGGAACCCCGTGGTCTAATGTCGAAACTACAGACATACTTGTCGCCTTAAATGAAGAAACATTCAACCTGCACCGCTCCTGCTTATCTCCTTCCGGTCGGGTTATATTCGATCCTGAGCATTTTGAGTTGCCTGAGGATGAAGACAGGGGAGTACCTGTTGAGCTGCGTGCGCTCGCCAAAGAGGCAGGTGGGGCGATTATGGCTAACACAGTTGCCGTAGGTGCTTTACTGGCATTGATCGGGCTAAATATAAAGGGTGTAAAAAAACTGCTTGATGAAACCTTCGCCGGCAAAGAAGGTGTCGCCGAACAGAATGTAAAAGCCCTTACAGCTGGTTTTAAAGCTGCAGAAAGCTATTGCAGCGCCTGTTTTAATCTGCCGCCTAAGGCGGAAAACAAGAAAAGACTTTTTATCGACGGCAACCAGGTCTTGGGCATGGCAGCGTTGGCCAGCGGTTGCCGTTTTCTGTCTGCATATCCGATGACTCCTTCTACCGGTATTATGAACTACCTTGCAGCGAAAAGTGCCAATTATCAGGTTGCAGTAGAGCAGGCTGAAGACGAAATTGCTGCAATAAATATGGCTTTGGGTGCTTCTTTTGCAGGTGTAAGGGCATTGACCTGCACATCTGGTGGTGGGTTTTCACTTATGGTGGAAGGTTTGTCACTTGCCGGGATGACAGAAACGCCGCTGGTAATAATAGTTGCCATGCGACCGGGACCGGCCACGGGGCTTCCGACTCGCACTGAACAGGGAGATCTGGGATTTGTTATTCACGCCGGTCATGGCGAATTTCCGCGGGCAGTGCTAAGCGCCACCTCCCACGAGGATGCTTTTTACAGGTTAAATAAAGCTTTTGAACTGGCAGATCATTACCAAACGCCGGTTCTTTTCTTATCAGATCAGAATTTTGCGGATACACACAGGGCTGTTGATCCATTTGATTTTAGCAGGGTAAGTTATAATCGCCATATTGCCGGTGATGAAGAGATAGAAAAACCTTACAATCGTTACCGTCTTACCGGTAGCGGAATATCGCCACGGATTATTCCAGGATCTCTGGAAGGTGAAATAGTGTTGGTCGATAGTGATGAACATGATGAAAAAGGCAATATAATTGAAGATGCCAAGACCAGACGGCTAATGGTAGAAAAAAGAATGCGTAAACTTAACCTTTTAACCGAAGAAATGGATGAACCGGATCTCTATGGTGATCCTCACCCTGAACTATTACTGATTGGCTGGGGCTCAACTTACGGAGTTTTGCGGGAAACGGTGGATGCCCTTACTACGCTGGGGAGAAAAACTGCGATGCTCCAGTTTACTGACATATGGCCGCTTCCGCAAAAACGCCTAAGAAACTTATTGCCTCAGGTAGGTCAGGTGTTCTGTGTTGAGAACAACTCAACCGGTCAGCTCGCAGCTTTAATCTACAGTGAGACGGGGCTGAAAGTTGACGGTAATATTTTAAAATATGACGGACGACCTTTCTTGCCTCATGAGATAGTTAAGGAGGTGGACGAGTATGTTCAAGGCTAAAGACTATATGTCAGGTGAAACTGCATGGTGTCCGGGTTGTGGCAACTTTCAGATACGAGAAGCCCTTGCTGAAGCCTTATCCGAGTTAGAACTGCCGCCTCATCTGGTGCTAATCTGTTCAGGGATCGGGCAGGCGGCCAAGATGCCCCATTACATCAGGGCTAACGGTTTTAACGGCCTTCATGGCCGGGCTTTGCCGCCGGCTGTGGGGGCCCGCATCGCCAATAAAAAATTAAAAGTTATTGTAGAATCAGGAGATGGTGATAGCTATGGCGAGGGTGGTAACCACTTTATCCATAATGTCCGCCGCAATCCTGACATTGCTCATTTTATTCATAATAACCAGGTTTATGGCCTTACAAAAGGACAGGCCAGTCCGACAAGCGATCAGGGAATGAAAACGGGAGTACAGGTAAGCGGTGTAACCGTTCCGGCTCTAAATCCTCTGGCAATTGCCCTGGTTCTTGGCGCCGGTTTTGTCGCCCGCTGTTTTAGCGGGGAGAAAGAGCACCTTAAGGAAACTATGAAAGAAGCGATAAACTTTCCGGGCTATGCCTTGGTTGATATACTGCAACCCTGTGTATCGTTTAACAAGATCAATACACATGGTTGGTACAAAAAGAGGGTCTATTTCCCTGAGATTAAAGACTCAGGTGACTGGTCGGCAGCCATAGATATTTCGCGACAGTGGGGTGATAAAATCCCCCTGGGTATATTCTATAAAAAACCAAGACCGACTTTTGAATCGTCATTAGCAATTCTTGACGGAAAGCCACTGGTATCCAGGCCGTTTAACCCGGTTGAAATTGCCGCAGTTCAGGATGAATATCTTTAAAAATTACTTAAAATGAGGGGTTGTTAATGATGTCTTATGAAACAGTTATTGTGGAAAAAAAGGATTACATTGCCCGTATAACTTTTAACCGTCCTGAGAGGTTAAATGCTATTAACAGCACTCTCGGCCTTGAAGTAAAAGAGGTCCTTGAAAAATATGCCGCCGATGATGAAGTCAGAGTTTTAATATTTACCGGTAACCCCCGGATCAGGGAAAAGGAAGGGCAACAGGAAATCAAGCATTGTTTTTCAGCGGGATGGGATCTTTCAGAAACTGCAGCAGTTGAACCAATTGTGGAAATGCTGGCAGCATATGAGAAGCCTGTAATTGCAATGGTTAATGGTTTTGCACTTGGTGGCGGATGTGAAATTGCCCTTGCCTGTGATTTTATTTTTGCAGCTGATAGCGCCGAATTAGGACTGCCGGAAATAAATCGCGGTTTGCTGCCGGGCTGGGGAGGCACACAAAGGCTGCCGCGACGGATTGGTGTAGCTAAAGCAAAATGGATGATCTTAAGCGGCGAAACTGTAAACGGTAACGAGGCTAAAGAAATTGGATTGGTTGACAAAGTGGTAAACAAGGAAGCTCTTGACCGGGTTGTGTGCGAATTTGCTGCAAAACTGGCAGCCAAACCACCTCTCGGTTTGAAAAAAATTAAAGAAGCAATTTCAAAAGGTGTTGATACCGACTTGCAGTCAGGATTAAAGTTGGAACAGGAAGCCCTGGGCTTTCTTCTACAGACAGAAGATTTTCAGGAAGGTATAGCTGCTTTCATGGAAAAAAGAACCCCGGTCTGGAAAGGCCAATAACAAATTTGTCCGATATTAATCTTAGGTATATAATTATACAATAGCCATCATGAATTGGCACACTACTCAATAACAGTAAAGGACTGATCTTATTGTTTGAGTGGGTATGTCCGCATTGTGGAAAGAAATTTTACAGTTCCTGCCCTGATCGGGATAAAGAGAAGATTGAGTGCTGTTATTGTGGAATGGAAATGAAAAATCCTTACTATGATTCAGAACATAAGACAGATTAATCAAGGTGCTATATCAATTATGCCAGGGGCCGAGCCGTTTTTTTATAAATCCGGCAGAGTCGGCTGTCTGCTGATCCACGGAATATCCGGATCACCCCAGGTTTTTAGGTCCATCGGAAAGTATCTATCCTCTGAAGGGGTATCTGCTCTCGGAGTATTACTGAAGGGGCACGGCACCCGTTTGGAAGAGATGCATTCCTGTACACATGAAGATTGGATAACTTCCGCCATGGAAGGTTTGACTCAACTGGAAAAATATTGCACTAGAGTCTTTTGTGCCGGCCTATCCATGGGTGGAGTTTTGTCTCTGCGTTTGGCCAGCCTTTACCCCGAAAGGGTTAAAGGCGTTATAACGATTTGCACCCCATACCAATTGAGAGCATTGAAATTCAGGCTTGTTCCCCCAATGAAGTATTTAATAAAAAAAATTGCCGGCAGACCGCCTTCTATAAATGATCCGGAGGCAGTGGAAATTAATTATGGCGCACATTCTATACCGGCTACTCATGAGTTGATCAAGCTAACTGCCTTAGTCCGTCAAGATTTGCCCAACATAAAACAGCCGGCATTAATTTTCGGGGCCAGGCAGGATAAAACTGTTGATAGCCGTGATGCCGGCCTGATTTACGGTCAGATAGGCTCAGACGAAAAAGAGCTGATATGGCTTGAAAATTCTCAACATGTAGCGCCGCTTGATTATGATCGGTTTCAATTACAGGAAAAAATCCTTGAATTTATCAAGGGTTACAGTTAATTAAAATAACAAAGCCGGTTCCACACTTAAAGGCAGCAAATTTTGCAGTTACTGAGAAGAAACTAAAAACTGTGCCGGGCCTCAGTATGATCCACCAATGCACTCTAACCAACGACCATTTGGTCAGATTAGGTTTTGTAAGTCTTAGTAGTCGATACTCGCAAGTTGGTTCATTTTGACGAACCGCCAAGTGCCGAACGGCTTGCTTGGTGGTGTGGGAGGGTCGGCGGCCTAATGGCTGCCCCCTATCCCGATCAATTCAGTTTAAATGTTCTACTACTTCTTAAGTTTAGCCAAAGTTTTTTCCAGGGCTTCCAGGACAATATTAATTTGTTCATAACTTATTATGGCTGGCGGTTCTATTCTTATAACCCTGGCATTATTTAGTGTGCCGCCAACCAGCACTCTTTGGTCAAAAAGATCTTTGGCCAGCTCAAAACCTATTTCGTCTGTCGGGAATTCCATACCGATTAAAAGCCCTTTACCTCTTACGTCTTTTAATATCTCCGGGTAAACGTTTCGCAGATCGTGTAGTTTCTCAAGGATGTAATCACCTTTTTCTGCTGCCATCTTCGGAATATCCCATTCAACTGTATATTTTATAGCTGCTATAGCTGCAGAACAGCTGAGTGGGTTACCGCCAAAAGTGGGAGATCCTAGAATCCATGGATTTTCAAGCATATTTTTCCATAGTGACGGTCTTGCAACGATTCCGGTTATAGGCATTACTCCTCCGCCAAAAGCTTTGCCCATGATTAAAATATCGGGAACTACATTTACCTGGTCAACTGCCCAGAGAGTTCCGGTGCGGCCCATTCCAGTCTGGATTTCATCTGTGATCAGATAAACACCATATTTGTCACAGATTTCGCGTAGGGCAGGGAGATAATCAGGTGACGGCACAATAATACCCGCTTCTCCCTGTATCGGTTCAACTATTACGCCGGCTACAGATTCACCCACGGCAACAAGGTTCCGGATGGCTTTTTCAACCGCTTCTGCATCAGCGTACTCAACATGCTGAAAACCGGGTATCAGAGGTATATAAGGAGCACGGTACACACCTTTGCCGGTTGCAGAAACGGCGCCCATAGATTTTCCGTGAAAAGCATTAACTGTTGAAATAAACCAGGTTTTACCTGAAGCAAGTCTTGCCAGTTTTAAAGCCATTTCTACTGCTTCGGCTCCACCGTTGCAGATGAATGAATACTGAAGATCTCCGGGTGTAATCATCGCAACCAGTTTTGATAAATATCCTCTGAGCGGTTCTACAAGTTCCTGACTATGAAGAGCGTAACGTTCAAGCTGGGCTTTAACAACTTCAACTATTTTGGGGTTGCGGTGACCAAGCATATATATGCCAAAACCGCCCAGACAGTCAATAAATTCGACCCCGTGGGTATCCCGGAACACCGCGCCTTCATCTTCCCACTCAACAAATGAGAAATCTGAAGAAACTGATTTGCGGGCAGATAAAATCGCCGGGTTTACGAACTCTGCATAATTTTCTACTGAATCTGATACAACTCTGTCTTTTTCTTCTGCGGTCATTTCTGATTTTAATATTATGTCAACAATTCGACTGCTTTCACTGAGAACGGCTTCCCGATCCATTTTATTACTCCCTTTCGAATTTCATTTTATATAAAGATTACAAGCAATATTAGTGCCAATTTGCAGGCGAACCATTTAATAATTCTGATTGTCTATTATAAAAGCAAAACATTGATGTGTTAATGTTAAACTACAACCTGACAGCAATAAACTGGTTTGGCAAACTTAATTATATTTATCCCCTTATTATCATATTTGAGATGAGAGAGTGATGCATGTTTTGTTTTTGAGAAATAACTGGCTAAAGACACAGTTTTTTTATAGCAAATCATGCTGTGGTATAATAAATAAGCATGTCTCGTTTGCATAGTTAGACCGGTGATTGATTATAAGGCTCTTATGATTGGTCTGCAAATAGAGGTATTTTATCAGGGAGATTACATCTATTCGGGAGGACATAATAAGTTGGCAGAAAAAAAGACACCTCTTGACCTCAAAACTAAAAAGCCGGCAGTAAACAAAAAAAATAAACGGCGTCTTTCAGCAAGTATAATCAAGGGTTTTTTTGTATTGTTGATTGTATTATTCCTTATTGGCGGTGGAGCAGCAGCAGCAGTAGTTGTCAATTTTGTTAATGATGCCCCACCTCTGGATCCATCCCGGCTGGCCACAGTTGAAACCTCATACATCTATGACAGTTATGGCGAAGAAATTGTGGCTTTGCATGAAGAGCAAAACCGCATATTGGTAGTGCTTAATGAAATCCCGGATCATGTTCAACAGGCTTTTATCGCTGTGGAAGATGAGAGATTTTTAAGCCATTTTGGTTTTGACATAATTGGCAGCCTCCGTGCCGCTTATGCTAATTTCAGAGCCGGAGAAATTGTTCAGGGTGCCAGCACTATAACCCAGCAGCTTGCCCAGAACGCTTTTCTCACGTCAGAGACCACATACAAACGTAAAATACAGGAAATCTGGCTGGCACTGCAGCTGGAACGCAGTTATGGCAAAGAAGAAATTCTCGAGATGTATTTAAACCGTATATATTTCGGCAACGGCGCTTATGGGGTTGAAGCTGCAGCCCAGACTTACTTTGATAAAAGTATTGGCGAAGTTAATGTGGCTGAAGCGGCTATGCTTGCCGGAGCAGTGCGTTCGCCTAATATATATAACCCAATCGATAATGAGATTGAAGCTGCCGGAAGAATGCAGTTAGTGCTTTCCAGCATGAAAAGACTCGGTTTAATTTCTGACAGCCAGCATAGACAGGCTTTGATCTATCAATTTGAATATGCTGAAGCAAAAAGCCCCGATTATCCTTACCCTCATTTTGTTGATTACGTAGTTCATTATGATCTGATCAGAATTCTAAGTGAGATTCCGGGCATCGGTTCACGGGAAGAGGCCTATAAAGCTATTTATACCGGTGGCTTGCGCATATATACAACTCTCGAACCTTCACTGCAGACTCATGTTGAAGAGGTTCTCAGTCGCACAGATCTTTACCCTTCAACAATATTGGTAGATATGCCGAAGGTCAGGGAGGCTATAGCAGAACTGCCTGCCGGTCGGGATCTTACCCGGGCTCAGCTACTTGACCTTGTTGATGAAGAGGGTGGAATCCCTCAGCCACAAGCGGCTATTGTAGTGGCCGACCCGGCCACTGGTAAGATCAAGGCGTTGGGGGGAGGTCGTGAATATCGCAAGAAGTTTGATGAAATATTGCGCTTTACAACCCTGCGTCAACCGGGATCAGCGATTAAACCTATTATCACTTATGCTCCCGCTATCGAGGAAGGTGTTTTAGCCGGCGCCGGTTCACCCCTTGATGATTCACCTTTTACCGGCCCGCAGGGTTGGAGACCGAAAAACTTTGATAATCGTTTCCGGGGTCTGATTTCTGCAAGAGAGGCTCTTTACTATTCCTATAACGTACCGGCAGTACGTGCTTTTCAGGCGCTGGGGCCGCGTGTTGGAGTTGGTTATGCTGAACGGATGGGTATATCTACGATAGATCCCGGCGAGATTGATAATCTTGCTCTCACCCTGGGCGGGTTTACCTATGGAGTTTCTGCTGTTGATATGGCCCAGGCCTATGGTGTATTGGCTAATGAGGGTGTTAGAGTAGATTTGCATACTGTAGAAAAGATAGTTGACCGCCACGGCGTTGTAATTTATGAAGAGCGGATTAATCCCAAGCAGGTTTTAAGTCCGCAGACGACATTTATAATAAATGATATTCTCCAGGATTTTGTCCGGGTATACCTGGGACGTGCCCTGCAGATAGATCGGCCGGTTGCTGCAAAAACCGGTACAACTGAAAACTGGAAAGATGTTTATCTTGTCGCTTACACTCCCAACCTGGTTGCTTCTTTCTGGATGGGATTCGATGAACCAAAAATGGGAGGGATACAGCAGGGATGGCGTTATTCAACCGCATTTTTACGGGAGGTCTTTCTTGAAGCATTTAAAGAGCTTGAGAAAAAGGATTTTTTACGCCCGGATGGTATTGTAAGAATGGAAGTATGTTCTCTCTCAGGCCTGCGTCCTACAGAAATTTGCAGGGCTGCAGGAACAGTTCTAAGTGACTACTTCGTTGCAAAATATGCTCCGCGAATAACCTGCGATCTGCATCTTGAGCTACTACCGGATCTGGATGACTTAGATGATGAAAATGGGGATGAACAACCTGATGAACCTGTGGAAGAACCTCCGGCAGAAGAACCTCCGGCAGAAGAACCTCCCCCTGATAACGGGTCTGATCCGGAGGATCCGGGTGATGAAGATCCTCCTGCAGATCCCCCCGGGAATGGTGGTGACAACGGACAGGGTGGTAACGGAGATCAACCGCCCAACTGGTGGGAAAATTTCTAATCTCAGGCATTAATGGAGCTTTTATGAACATTTTTATTAAACGGAGGGGTTTTTATGGATGACAATACAACATCTGTCATAGTTGAACAACCAAATAATACATTGGGAACGGTATCCCTTGTAACAGGTATTCTGGCTGCAGTCTTTTTTCTCTGTTGCCCTTACCTGGCAGTCATACTCGGACTTGCCGCTTTAATTTGCGGAATTATCGGGATGCAGAGACAGCAGAAATATTCATTGGTTGGAATCATCCTGGGAGCTGTTGGCATTGTTCTTGGCATTATCTTTGCGATAATCGGCCAGCTTCTTTTTTCCGAGCTCTTTAATGTTATTCAACAGAAAATGTACAGGTATTAAACTATGCCCAGTAATAATAAGCGCCCCGCCAGCCCCTGGCTGGAGCGGGGTCTGCTTCTTTTAACGCTTCTAATTCTGGTTATGATTTATTTATATGTCATTACCCCGGCTTTACGTGAGCTTGTCCGTCCCGATCACTGCCTGTTTTACCGTTTAACCGGTATGCTGTGCCCGGCATGTGGAGGCACAAGGGCGGTTATACACCTCTTCAGCGGAAATATTTTACTGGCAATAAAAAGTAACGCTCTCATCATCTTTTCCATTCCCCTTGTTATCTACATGCTTTTCATTATGACTAGGCTTGTTTTTGACAACAGTTTTACTCTTGATCATATTAAATTCTCACCGGTTTGGCCTTGGTCTGCCTTTGCCATAATTATGTTTTTCTGGGTTCTCCGGAATTTCGAAGGTTTCTCTTTTTTAAGACCTCTAAATTAAAGCCATAGGCCCATAAGTTTAAATACAGCAGTTGATTAAATGCCAATCGGATCTTAGAAATTTGTGAGTAATTAACCATATAAATACATAATATATAATATAATGTCAAACTTGCTTGACAAGATTAACAGAAAATTGATATAATAGCATACCATTGAAGATCTATCAAATTCTTGAGGAGAAGTTTATATATGGGCAGGCTTGAAAAAGCCAGGGCAGAGAAGAGTAAAGGTAAAACAAATATACAGCGTTTGTTCCTTGTTATTATTGCTTTACTTATAGTTGTGGCACTATTTATCGCGATTTTTCAGAATCAACTTGCCGAATTATTCGCTGCACCGGATGCTGATTTCATCGATATGGAAAGATCAGTTACATTTATTGATATGTTTGAGCTTACATATGTTCGTATATATCTTAATGAAGGTGTAGAAGCTGAAACCGTAACTGCAAACGGGCTGCCACTTGAATATAACCGTGAAGAAAACCGCTGGGAGCTGGTTACAGGTGGTTATGAAGACGGTGCTGAAGTTGCTGTCACGGTAACAGAAACCGGAGGCAGCAGTATCATCCAGGAGATTGTTCTGATCGCAAGGGAACTATAGGCAAAAGCATATATATTTAAACTTGAAGGGAGACGATGCCCGGGATAATTGCTTGAGATATATAGAGAAAGAATATTTGTTTATAGAGAGAAAAAAGAAAATCTATAGAGAAAAAAGGAATATTGTATAAATCAGAAGGGAGAAGAAAGATATGATTTATGCGAAAAAGTATGGCCGTTTGTTCCTCCTTATTATTATTTTACTTTTTGTTTTGTCTTCAACAGCTCTTTCGGCTGGTTACGATCCTCATTATGTCATATATGAAAATCCAGATGGTGAGTATATAATAGCAGATTATGCATACGCACTTGAGCTTATTACTGTTTCAGGCAAGTATCAGCTCTATGAGAAAATTGTGGGTGATATTCAGGTTGCACTATATAATCACCGGGAAGTATACGTGATTACCGAGGATGATAAGATCATTAATTACAGCTTGGTAGTTGATGAAGGGAAAACTTTGATAGAGGCATATGATGATTATGCAACTTTCGGGGTTGCTGAGGCGGATCTTCCTGAACCGGATCTCGAACTCTATATAAGTGGAAATATTATTGCATATCGGAAACCAGTACCTCTTATTCAGCCTGACTGGTTCGAAATTAATTACGCCTGGTATGATCTGGCTAATTGCTGGTTTATTAATTTTATCGTTTATGAAGCTGAGTTCGCTGCAGAATTTGATGGAAAGACTTTGAGTAATATTACGAAAGTAACCTATAAAGGTATAGATGCAAGTCGGAAGGATAATATTTTCCGCTTCAGGACATTCAATGAAAACAATGAACCAGATGTTAGCCTCATAAACTTCAAGGTATATATTGATGGCGTTTCAGTATGGTAATAATTCATTGAAAGCTTGATTAAGGTAAAATTGATACAACTGCCAAGACCCTGTTAAAAGGGTCTTGGCTGAATCAAAAAACCTGAAATTTATGAGAATTTTATATGCCAGAATATAGACTTTTTACCGGTGAAGGAGGTTCAGGAATTGAATCGCACGATAGTAAAGATATCAATATTAACATTGTCTATTATAATAATAATATTCTGCTGCTCGCCCGTGCTTGCCAATGAAAGCCCTGTTATTAATTATGCGGTAACTGAAATATTTGTTGAAGATCGTGATAGTGAAGTCGTATGGATTGACTACGAAAAGGCCGTACTCGATAGCATAGATTGGGGAATTTTTGGTTCCGGTGATTCTACTATGTATGATCGCGCAGTAAAAGAAGTCATTGATGCGCTGATTAATTCAAGGCAAATCTGGTTTAGGGTAAGAGTGGTTGGAGAAGGTTCCGAAAGGCCGCAGATATATATCCACTACAGTGAAGCTTTAAAAAACGGTGTTACTCTTAAAAACATCGTTACTTATTACAGGCTGAATTTAAATGAAATGCCGGATTACAGCAAGTATATAATTGATAATGAACCGGATTACAGCCGTTTATTATTACTCAATGATAATGGAGCGCCAGTTAAAATAAAAGCTGTAGAGCCGGGCTGGCTTGGTGAACTAATCGTTGTCTGGGATGAAGTTCTCAATCTGCTGGTTGTTGATATTGTACTGGATGAAGACGGTTTAGCTGACTTGGACGGAACTCCTGTGTTGACAGATGTCAGCAAGGTTCTCGTAAAAGGAGAAGAGGCAATTGAAGATTCCAACCAAGTTGGAAGATGGCGGATTTTGTTCAAAGCTGCTGAAACTGAACATTTCTGGGATGCGCAGGAAGATTTAACCGTAGATTTCAAGGATATAGTGATAGTTGTTAATACAAAGACCTACCGCTGGGACACACCGTAAGCGCCAATGCCTGCCGGATTAAACGCTTACGACACACCAGCCGGCTCATCTTGGCTAAAACAATAATGCCGCAGGCAGACGCGTCATGATCGAATAAAGAAGCGCGGGGTTCCCCCGCGCTATCTTTATCTTGGGTTGCCGATTGCTGTTATATATAAGCTAAATTCGCTTTCACCATCTACCCCTATCACCCGGTCAACCTCACCATCAAAGAAAGCCCCTATCTGGCACGAACCAAGGTTGTATGAAACAGCGGCTAGGGCGGTATTTTGAGCAATATGTCCGGCATCAAGGTAGATATACCTGTAAGCGCGTTGATCGTATTTCCATTTTGAACGTTCGATCATGGCGCTCCAGACCAGGTTAAAAGCGGCCTCATCAATCATTCGTTGTCCCAGGGCTGCCCGGGCAAGTTCTTTTCCGTAATCTCCTTCTTTAATCAGTACAAGGCTGTGATATGGAACCTGGTAATGGTAAACCCCCGGTTTGAGGCCCTTAACTCGATTTATAACACAGTAGGTTTCGATCGGATAGAGAGCTCCTGCTGAAGGTGAAGCCCGAAACTGGTGATGTTCAGTGGCCAGAGTTATGCCCTGGGTTGCCCAGATTATACCTGAAAATATCTGAGGCTCCAGTTCTTCTGTCATGAAACGACGTATAGAACGCCTCTGCTGGATGATATCAAAGAGGTTTCGGTTATCTTTAAACTGAGGCTTTCCCAGTTCAATTCTTTCAAGCCCGGGCGGATAGCTCTTATAGAGGGGAGGTTTGTTTTCCCAATCAAGATTTCTGCCCTGCAATTTTTCCCTATCATACCTGCTTAATCGCTGAAAATCGTCGCCGTAGTTCATAAATTTTCCTCCTCCTTTAGTTTATTTTATGGCATTCACAAAGGATGGTCAATGCAGCTCTCTGCAGGAAATTGCTAAAATATATTGAAATATAAATACCATACCTATCATGCATGTATTAAACAATAAAAGCTTCTCTCGAAGGGAGTTTATCTGGCCATGGCAATTCGCACAGCTGATCAATACCGGGAAAAACTTTATAAAATGCGCAAGAATATTTATATGGGTGGAGAACTAATAGGGCGGGATGATCCTCGTCTTAAACCGGGGCTTGATCTCATTGCTGAAAGTTTTGAACGTGTAAATGATCCTTCTTTAAAAGGGTTGATAACTGCCACTTCGCACCTGACCGGCGAAGAAATTTCCCGCCTCTGCCATATACACCAGAGTTCTGATGACCTGTTAAAAAAACAGGATCTTACCCGTCAGCTCTGCCGCAAGGCGGGGGGTTGCATTCAGCGCTGCATGGGTATAGATGCTTTAAATGCAATATCAGTTGTTACAAAAGATTGTGATGATACATTTGGCACTGAATATTATCCCCGTTTCGTTGAATTTATGAAATATTTCCAGGCAAATGATCTGGTCGGAAACTGCGCTCAGTCTGATGTAAAAGGAGACAGGTCAAAACGCCCATTTGAACAAAGTGATCCTGATCTGTATCTTCGTGTTGTAGAAAAGAAAAAAGAGGGCGTCGTTG
Organism: Bacillota bacterium; assembly: GCA_019428945.1. Lineage (GTDB taxonomy): Bacteria > Bacillota > Dethiobacteria > DTU022 > DTU022 > JAABTH01. Next base: position 20,564 of record JAHYJM010000027.1, read on the forward strand.
TGCGTGGCTGTAAAGCGCATAACTCGAATGCGCCTTTTTCTGATGAAATTATTGCTGTGCCTACCCGCCTGATGACAGATAAAGATGCCGACTGGGCCGTTGCCTTCTCTATCCCGGCTGACACCCCCGGCATTAAGCAGGTTGTGCGTATCACCACCCCGCGTGAGCGAAAGCACATAAAAACAAAACATTTCTTTGGGTTGGCAGATTCTATGACCGTATTTGATGATGTGCTTATCCCCTGGGACAGGGTATTCCTCTGTGGCGAAACCTATTTTGCCAGTATTCTGGCCATGCTTTTTGCAACCTATCACCGCCACAGCTACACAGGATGCAAGCCGGCTATGACCGATTTAATTTTGGGCGCTGCTGCGCTGGTAGCAGATTATAACGGAGTTGGAGATTCGTCGCATGTCAAAGATAAACTTTCAGAGCTTATCGCCACCGGCGAGCTGGTCTTTGCTGCCGGTATAGCTGCTTCGGTAAAGTCTACACCGGCAAACTCGGGTACGCATATACCAAATATTATCTATACAAATGTGGGGCGCTACCATGCAGGGGTTAAACTTTATCATGAGTATGAAACCCTGGCTGACCTAGCCGGCGGTCTTCCGGCAACTTTACCCTACGAGGATGAATTCTTTGGTGATCAGACCAGGGAGCTTATGGAGAAATATATAATGCGCAGAGACGGAGTTTCAGCTGAAGATCAGCATCGTCTATTCCGCACACTGTCAGATATGCTTTGCTGTGCACATGCCGGTGTGGCCCAGGTTGGCGGCTTGCACGGCGGAGGATCGCCGATAATGGAGAAAATTGCAATTCGCAATAACTATGATATTGATTCATGTAAGCGACTGATTAAGATGCATTGTGGTATTGAAACCTGATTGTGAGAAATAAATTGTGATATAATCACTTTGTGCAGAATTTCGAAATATGCTTGATATTATTAACCTGTCCGGAATAAAACTGATCGGAAAGAGGGATAAAATAATGCAGTATGATGTTGAGTATATCAGGCGCCAGTTCCCTGCATTGGGAGTTAAGGTAAACGGTTTTCCTGCTGCTTATTTTGATGGACCAGGCGGCACCCAGGTCCCGCAGCGGGTTATCGATAGTATGGTTGATTACTTGGTAAATTGTAATGCTAATGCAGGCGGCGCTTTTTTAACGAGCTGTAAAAGTGATAAAACAATCAACGAGGCTCGTGCTGCCCTGGCCGATTTTCTTGGCGCTGAACCTGATGAAATTGCTTTTGGCCACAATACAACAACCATGATGTTCCAGCTGGCTTTAGCCCTTGGGCGTGAACAGGGCAGCAGAAATGAAATACTTATTACTGAAATTGATCATGAAGCAAATCGCGGTCCCTGGCTGGCTCTTGAAGAACGGGGTTTTATTATTCGTGAAGCAAGGTTTGATCCTGACACCTGCACACTCGATATGGCCGATTTCAAATCGAAGTTAAATGATAAAACTTTGGTAGCCACATTTAACTATGCTTCAAATGGCGTGGGAACAGTGAGCGATGTAAAAGAAATGGTTCGCCTTTCTCACAAAGTTGGCGCTATAACGGTAATTGATGCAGTACACTTTGCGCTGCACGGGCCAATTGATGTAAAAGAGCTTGATACAGATTTCTTGCTATGTTCTGCTTATAAGTTTTTCGGGCCCCATATCGGGGTATTTTATGGCAGGCGTGAGCAATTTGAAAAGCTGCCGGCCTATCGTCTGCGGGTTCAATATGATAAGATCCCCTATAAAATCGAAACCGGAACTCTTAATCATGAAGGTATCGCCGGCGCCGGGGAGGCAGTAGAATTTATTGCCGACATTGGCAGCCGCTTTTATTTCCCGGGTAATCCTCCTGCAGATCGACGCAGCCGTGTAGTGGCCGGCATGAAAGCGATGGAGAGTTATGAACAGCCTCTTGCCCAGAAAATGATTGATGAACTGACATCTATAGAAAGGGTTAATATATATGGTCCGCCAAAAGACCATCCCCGAACTTCAACAGTCTCATTTACAATTGATGGTATCTCTGCCGATAAAGTTGCGACAGCTTTAGGCGAAAAAGGCCTGTTTGTGTGGGATGGGCATTTTTATGCTGCCTGCCTGGTAGAAAAACTTGGCCTTGACAGTATCGGTGGGTTGGTCAGAGTTGGCCTTTCACCATACAACACAGAGGGTGAAATTGATCGGCTTCTTGCTGAAGTGAAAAAGATTGCTACCTGAAAACCATGATTATGAATTCAATGAAGAGGGGATGAGAAATGTTGAAAATTAAAGAAATCTATGAATATATTATCGAAAAAGGTGTCGAAAAGGATCCTCGCACTCCAGAAGGAGTCAGGGAAGCTCAGAAAATTGAACAGCAAAGATACGATGATTTAAAAGAAGATGAAAAAAAAGAATACGATTTTGAAAAACTGGCAAATCCCTATAGTGACACCCGCATTCTCTGTGGTGATCCTGATACAGATGTCAAGCGGATGATGGTCGGGATCGACATCGAAGTCGGTGAGGTTTTATTGGCTGATCGTCTTGGTGAAAGGGGAAAACCTGTTGATCTGATTATGGCACATCACCCGGAAGGAAAAGCCCTGGCTAAGCTGCATGATGTGATGCACCTTCAGGAAGACATTATGGCCGGTTACGGGGTTCCGATCAATGTTGCAGAATCACTGATGTCTTCACGGATCAGCGAGGTTAAAAGGGGGATAATGCCTATAAACCACAACCGGGCAATTGATGCTGCCAGAATTTTAGGCATTCCGATCATATGCGCTCACACCGTCGCCGATAACCAGGTAACTGCTTTTCTGCAGGCTATGTTT
>JAHYJM010000160.1 GCA_019428945.1 Bacillota bacterium
TCCATTACCAGATAATATCTACGTTCCAGTCTCCGGCTCCAGGGAGCACCTTAAATCGGAACGGGAATTTCTGTACGCCGCCAAAGCCTACCGAAAGGCTCGATTGCACGAACCCTTTCACGTTTACCAGGATAATGGTTGTATTATCCTTGAGCGTGAATTTTAAGGCCTTGTTAAATAGCGCCCTCATTCCCGAGCGGTGGAACTTATCATTCGGAGCAGCGCCTACCACTGTTCCCCCAAGCAGGGTTACCAGGTCGGTGTAGCCAATCTTAATGAACGATCCCTGAACGGTGGTCCCGGTCCCAACAATGTCGTAGTCCTCTGCCACGTCGTTTTCGTGCGAGAATACCTCGCTTTCTTCCGGATCCTGGTCTATAATCGATACTTCGTCGTCGCGTAGCGTCAACGGTAAATCAACCCAGGTTGCTGTTCCCAGTCCGGCAGCCGAGGTGATGGGGTCTGCCATCGCCATCGACTTGATTCTTGCCTTGAGTAAGATGTTTTCTGCCATTATTGTAATTTTTAACGGTTAAGCAGCTTTTTTTTTCGAAAATCCGCTGTAAAGCAGAACGCCTAAGAGCCTGAAGAGCTCAATGAACACGATCGCTTCGGTATCGTCGCCCAACAGCGGGATATCGATCTTTTCGTCGGCCACCTTCGCGGCATATTCCATCACCTGGGTAACTTCCTCCTGGGTGATTACCTTATCTTCCAGCGCCTTTACAACCATGGTTACAAGGTTTTCACAATGCGTCTGCCACGGCTCAGGTATGCGGTCGCCAACTTTGTTGTCTAAACCGTCAATCAAGCCGGGTATTACCAGATTGGCCACCGGCTTCAATAGGGCCGGTATGGCCAGTTCGCCCGATATGGCATTGTAGAGTACTCTTATTTCCTCCTTTGTTGCCAAGCCTTCCTTCGCTCCTAATTTCCCCATTTAAATACTTTTTTTATGATTTTTAAAATGCTTTTAAATTCAATCTTTACAACAGCCCGGTGCTTTATCAGGCTGTTTATTTCCCTTTCGGTTTTGTTGAGGGGTGCATCAGCTTTTGCATTGCGTCGGTCTTCACCCCCTTGTTGAACAGACCTACTCCCGCTATTACTGCTCCAACCGTTGTTATATAGTCCACCTGGGCTGTCGGCATCATGTTGGGTGCAAAAACCTGAATGCCCTGTGCAATCAACATTATGGTTGTGCCTATATTGGTCTTCTTGCCCTCTAACCACTGCCATGTTTTTTTTAATAATTTCATATACAGATTATTTCAAGTTCAAAGTTGTCAACCAATTTTTTCAGAGCCTTAACCGCAGCCTGACTGCTGGTTACGTCGGTAATTTTATCGTTGTCAATGTCGGCAAACTTCTCACCAAGCAGTATGCAGCCTTCAATTTCACGGGTATAATTACCCTGGTGTATCAATATCTTGCTGCGACCCGGCACACTGTTTACCGAAAACGTCCCAGCTCCAAACTTCGGGCTGAATACCTTGCTCACGGTGTAGCTTCCGGCTGGTATGCAGCTTACCTGTCTGCGGTTCCCGTTCCATGGCAGTTCAAGCGATGCTGCCTGGTAAACCACGTCGCCGTTTTCTTTTATCAGCAAAAACCGCCCGCATGTCTGCAGGTGATTGCTTAACTGCTTTAATCTTACAAGTACTGCCTTCATTTAAAAACTGATATTACGATTTGAACTACAGCTGCCCCCAACAGGCCGAACACGGCCCCGAACAACATCACCCTTTGCTCTATAAGAGAAAGCCTTACCTCGTGCCTGGCCTGCCTTTCGGCAAGTTTTATAACAGCCTCGGCAATCTCGGCAACCTTGCGGTGCGTTACAATCAGCAGCTCTCGCTGCGAGAGCTTCTGCAAGTCTATGTTGTCCTGTTCGCTCATGGGTGTAAACAAAACCCGGCGCCCCGCCTGGGCGATGGCGCCGGGTCACTATTTAATATTCCGCTGACCTGTTAATTTGCACAAACTTATTGTCCACGAATACGAAGCCCCACAATCGTGTTTTGTCGATATTCAAACTATCTGTCGTACCAGCGCCCATAATATTGGTATCAAATTTTACGTAGCGCTTGGTAGCATCACCCTTTATCTCAAACCATACAATATTGCCGGGCGAGGCTTTCGTCGTGTTAAGGTTAATTACCAGGTTAGTGTCTGCCTCTAAGGCGTAGCCGGTGATGGTGTACTGCGGGGTAAATGCCACCGTGTCGTTGGTGAGGGTAACCTCATAGGCCGCTCTGGCCCCGAACATCCTGTGGCTTATCAGTTTTTCCTGTGCCCCGGCAAAAAGCACGGTAACCAGGAGAATCATTATCGCTACAAACTTTTTCATTTTCTTATACTTTGATGTTATTTTAACCCCGTCCGTCGTACAACACAATGTCCTCTCCAAACACGATGTTGGTGTCGGCCTTCATCAGCATTTTGAAGAAGTACTTTTCACCGGCATTGGTCAGCTTGTCTATCTGCACCACATCGCTGTCGTCGGCGTAATCAACGCCCGCCCAGAAATTGGAATCCATCCCGCTGGTTGCATAAGCAGCCACAATAACGTTATCGGGCCAGTCTGCCAATGGCACTATCTGGTAACCCTTAAACCGCTCTGGGCTCATGCCGGTGTAATCAACACCCTTGTAAGGCTTTTCGGTAAGTACATAATCGTACATGCGGCCATTGGTCATGCTAACGAAAAACTTAACCTTACTGCGGTTAGTGCTCTTCTGTAATACCTTCGGTAGCTTCTCAGCTACACTTTTGAATGACGCAATTATATTGCTCTCGGTAATCGCCTGGGCTCCGTCTACCTTCACCGTATCAGTGTCGGCAACAATGCGGGTCAATATACCGTTAAAGAATTTACCTTCCTCTTCGCCATACTCACCATTGATAAACTCATTGCCCAGCTGGAAGTCAACAACCTTGGCCATTTCTGCCAACATTTTATTCTGCACATCAGCCGGAAGCTCCCTGAATACCAAATTGCCGGCCGGCTGGAATGGCCGCCAGAATTGTTCAAATGCCCGGGGGTTAAATGTGG
>JAHYJM010000161.1 GCA_019428945.1 Bacillota bacterium
GGGTGGGTTCACGGCGACTACGTGGTAACAGTTGAAGCCGGCACCGATGTGTTAAAGGGTAAAACTATTGTTGTAGATCCCGGCCACGGCGGTTCAGACCCCGGGGCTACAGGTACGACAGGCATTCAGGAAAAAGTAATTAACCTGGCCGTGGCTAAGCATTTGGTAGAAATGCTTCAAGAAGCCGGTGCCAATGTAATTGTAACACGCACTGGCGATCAGTCAGTAAGCAACCAACAGAGAGTTGATCTGACCAACAATGCCAAGGCAGATGCATATGTGAGTATTCATGCCAATGCTTTTTCGAACCCGGAATCAAATGGAACAGAAACTCACTATTGCGGGAAAAACAGCAGCAGCTCGGCAAGCAAGTACCTGGCTCAGCAGCTGCAGCGCGAACTGGTACCAGCCCTTGGCCTTCATGATCGGGGTGTCAAGGAAAACAGTTTCTTTGTTTTAACTAAATCTGAAATTCCGGCAGCGCTGGTAGAGATGGCATTTCTTACCAACCCGAAAGAAGAGGCTTTACTCTTGGAAGCCTCCATGCAGAAGGAAATTGCCGGGGCGTTTTTACGGGGCCTGGAAGCATATTTTCAAAAATTTAGGTAGAAATTGACCTGGAAATAGCATCTAAATTTCTATTTGCGGTAAGTTATCCCAATTATAGAAATGATGCCAAGGGAATAAATAGAGGTCAAAATTTAAAAAAAGCTTGATTAATCAGTAATATCAGTGTAAGATATTCTCAAATAAGAACCAGAATAGAAAAAATTTTACACGCAAAAGAAGGATATTTTAGATAAATATAGAATTTTTTAAGGTACTGTGTGTTAGAATAAGGGGAAGAGTCTTTATTTTCGCTTTATAATTATTGGTAAGTTATTAACCAACAGAATTTTTAAACGACGGAGGTGAATAAGAAGAGTTACTCTGTATCAGATAGAGAGATTGTGCCCGCAGTGATTTTATATAAACTGGCTAAAGAGAAATAAGGGCGCATGATTTATTTTGAAAGGGAGAGAATACTTATGAAAAAGCTAGTCAAAAATAGGCTGCTTCTTATAGTCGTCTTATTGATCGGTTTAACCGTTTTTCTAATTGGCGCTCCGGCTTCATTCGCCAATGAAGAAGCAGTAACAAGTGAAGCTTATACTCCCGCGGATAAAGCCGCTGCTATTAAGGCGGCTAATGATGCTATTTCAAGAATCCCTCACCCACGCTTAATAGTCGCCTACGAACAAGCTTATATTGAAGAAGTTGCCAGGGCTTTTTCCCTGGTTGCTGTCGCCAAAGAGCAGTATGATGCTGTTGACAGCGACTTTGAAGATCTTGCCCACCTTTACTTGGCCGAGCAACGGGTTTTAAAAATGTTGGCTATTAAGGATGCCCAGGATGCAATTGATCTAATTCCACCTAAAGACCAGATCACAGCTGAACACAGGGCTTTAATTGAGGAAGCCCGCAGATTGGTAAATATCGCCATGACAGAATATGGCGCGACTGCATTTGAAATCTGCTGGCGTTACGACAAACTTAAAGAAGCAGAGGCTGCCCTTCCCGAAGAGGAAGAGCCTGAACCTGAACCTGAGCCCAAACCAAAGCCCGATGACCGGGTTCCGACCCCGCCGACAGGTGGCCTGTCCGGTTTAATTACCATTGGGGCTGTTCTGGTCGGGGCAGGTTTTCTGACAGTTAAAAAGCGCAGGGGAAAACACTGATCTGCCAATTAAGCGGCAGTGCAAAATAACAGGAAAAGCACGGAGGTAGCGTATAATGTTACCGCAAAGGAAATCAACAACCGTTTAAAGGAGGGTAGTCCTTAGCCTCATAAATATAAGGTTTTAATATATTGAATGATCAAAGGGGTGTAAACATGATGAACTTATTTAAGAAAAGAAAGATGCTTTTAGTATCAATGATTATTTGTATGTCATTCCTGTTATTGTTTTCGCAGTCCGCATTTGCAGCTGACGGTGTAAAACTGAGCGCAAGTACCGAAAGCGGAATTACCGGTGACACAGTAACTGTAACAATCAACATCAGTGATGCTTTAGATCTCGAAGGCGGCCAGTTTGACTTAGCCTTCGATTCCGATGTCCTTGAGCCAAAATCGGCTGCCAGGGGTGATTTCGTACCGGATGTTTCCGGTAACGTTTTCGACTATAACCTGGACCTCGAAGATGGCAAAATCAGGGTACTCTGGGTTATCGCCGCCGGTTCTGAAAAAGACTCCGGTGTGGTCGGAACCATAGTCTTTGATCTCTTAGATGACGGCGAAACCGACCTTACTTTCAGCAATGTCACCATGGCTCCCGACGATGTTGAAGTAGATACCCCCACATCTGGTACGGTAACAGTTATGAGTATCGCGGCTGCCAAGCAGGCGGCTATCGACGATGCCGATGAGGCCATTGCCGATCTGCCTGACTGCGAAGATATCGTCCTTGCTGATAAAGCTGATGTCGAAGCAGCCCGCGCTTTAGTTAAAACAGCTAAGGATGATCACGGCGCTGTTGATGCTGATTTTGATGATTTGGAAAAACTTGAGTGTGCTGAAAAAATGATCGAACAGCTCGAAGCAATCAAGGCAGCCTGCGATGCAGTAAATGCCCTGCCATCGGTCAGCAACCTTACTCTCGATGACAAGGCCGATGTAGTTGCCGCCCGCGCTTTGGTTAACAAAGCAAAAGCCGATTATGAACTAACTGATGCCGACTTTGCCTGCCTCACGACCCTTGTAGCGGCAGAGAACAGGATCAAAGAGCTCGAAGGGCTTAAGCCTACCCCGCCGACCGGCGGAGGAATGCCTTTTGTGATGATCGCCGGTGGTGCAATTGCTCTTACCGGTGTAGTTGGTTACTTTAGGCGTATTCGCAAGTTAGACAAGTAAGATAAAGCACACTTATTAAACAGTCACCATTTAAGCCCGCAGGCGGCGGTATTTTAAAAACCGCCGCCATGCGGCCACATAAATAAATAGCTCGCTCTTTGTAGAGGAAAGATCAACTAATGGTCGATATAAGGAAA
>JAHYJM010000028.1 GCA_019428945.1 Bacillota bacterium
CGGTATATCGCTGAGACGGGCATAGGTTACTTCTTCCTGGTAGCTGATACCAAAATGAGCCTGTCCGGCAGCAACCATTTGGACCACGCTGCCGGGAGCCTGAACAATTTCCACATCGAGCCCTTCTTCAAGGTAGTATCCTTCATCTATAGCTGCATAAAAGCCGCTGAAGTTAGTGTTTGGTGTCCAGTCAAGCAGTAATGTAACCTGCTCGGTTTCCATCCCTGTTTCCGTCTTACTTTCACAGCCTGTCAGTACTGAGCCATAAACCAGTAACAGGGTCATTAAAAATAATAAGATTTTTACACTCGTGCGCATAACGATCATCCTTCCATTAAGCTTCTGTTTTTTTGCTGCCATGGCATTGCCAGACGTTCTCCCAGCTCTACAATTTTAAAAAGAATCAGGCTTAGAATAACTACTACAATAATTGAGGCGAAAAGCCTGCTGGTCTGGAATGAATGCATCGATCTCAACATAAATATACCCAGACCGGCTCTCGCGGCAAGCCATTCGCCGATAATCGCGCCGAGAACACTGTATGTGACGGCAATTTTAAGTCCCGAAAAGAAATAGGGAAGAGCAGATGGTATCTGGACTGATCTCAATATCAACCAGCGGCTTGCCTGCATTGTCTGCATTAGCTCCACAGCTTCAGGATCAACCTGATTCAATCCTTCTGCCAGGTTGATGGCCAAAGGGAAAAAACAGACCAGAGCTACAATCAGCACTTTTGGTAAAAGTCCTGCGCCAAACCAGATTAAAAGCAGGGGAGCCAGGGCGAATATGGGAACTGCCTGTGATATTACCAGGATTGGATATAAGGCTTTTTTTAGCAAGGGCTGGCGATCCATCATAATCGCAATAACGACAGCAATCGTTACGGCCATTGCCAGGCCACCGGCTACTGCCGTAAAGGTAACACCTGTATGCATCAGCAGAAGTGATCGGCTTTCCACAAGAGCCGATAGAATTGCCCAGGGAGAGGGTAGAATGTATTGAGGTACAGCTGTTAAACGGACAATTAGCTCCCATGCTGCCAGCATTATCAGTATAAGTATCAGGGCTGGAATGTTCTCAGTCAGATTTCTTTTATTAAGCAATTTATTCAACTCTCCTTAAACAAAACAAAACTGCCGCCAGCACAGGCGGCAGTTCTAATTCTGCCTAAATAAATCCCTCCGCTGGCATTATCCAGATCAGGTCAAAGGGTCAGAGCAGCTTCATCTCTTTCTCAGCCGGGTCCCCCCAGCTCCCCTTATCCATATTCTTCTTTCATAAGCATAGCACTAATACGTACCTGTTTCAAGTAAAAGAAAAACTAATTCATCTTCTGTTGATTGTTTTTGAAATAAAGTGATATAGTTATTTCATCAAATATAATCCGGAGGATTGTTATGGCAAAAAAGATAGTATCGGTTGTTCGTTATGAAAAACCTCATCATTCCGTCCGTAAAGCCATATCCGATTGTGAAGGATTAAAAAACCTCCCGGGTCCAGCCCGGGTATTTATTAAACCGAACATAGTTTTTTGGACAAAAGCCTGTAATTTCCCCAAGTGGGGAGTTATTACAACTTCACGGGTTATAGAAGATGTGGTAATTCTTCTTAAAGAGCACGGTATTGATGATATTACCATCGGTGAAGGCATCGTTGCTGATCCGAAAGATACAGAAACTCCTGCGCACGCATTCAAATCACTGGGTTATAAAGCCCTTGGCGATCGTTATGGTGTTAAGTCATTAAATATTATGAAACGGCCTTTTAAGAAAGTCGATTTGGGCGATGGAGATTTTCTTAAGTTCAACGAAGATATTTTGGAAAGTGATTTTTTAATTGATATACCGGTGATGAAATCGCATAATCAAACGGTTGTCAGCCTCGGCCTGAAAAATTTGAAAGGCACCATCAATATAGCCTCCCGCAAAAAATGCCACAGCCCTGATCAGATCAAAAATCTCCACTACTACATTTCAAAACTTGCTGATCCCATGCCGCCTGGTTTAACCCTTATTGATGGCATCTACAGCCTTGAAAGAGGCCCCGGATTTGACGGACGGATGCGGCGCACCAATTTGCTGATTGCGTCGACTGATATGCTCTCTGCTGACATGGTTGGCGCAAAAATACTCGGCCATGACCCCTCTACAGTGCCACACCTGGTTTATGCTGCAAAAAGAGCAGGCCGCCCGCTGGATCTTTCAGATATTAAAATATCAGGCGAAAATGTTAATGAAGTCTCAGCATATCACGAATATGATTTTGAATATGATCAAAATTTAGAAGGTGAAATGCCCAGGGCGCTTGCCAGGCAGGGAATTACTGGATTGTACTACAGAAAATTTGATGATACCATGTGCACATACTGCTCCGCACTCAATGGGCTTATTTTAACTGCTATCCGCCAGGCCTGGCAGGGTGAGGCCTGGGATAAGGTGGAGGTCTTAACCGGTAAGAAGATGGAACCGTCTCCGGGTATGCAGGCAACTCTGCTTATTGGTCAGTGTATCTATAATAAAAACAGGGATCACCCTGCCATCCAGAAAATGTTTGCCGCCAAAGGCTGCCCTCCCGATCCCAAAGATATAGTTGCTGCACTCAAACAGGCCGGTATTGAGGCAGATGAAGCCCTGTTTGAACAGGTAGATCAACTGCCCGGCTTTTTTATGAGCCGTTATGAAGGCAACCCTGATTTTGAGGAAGAATTTTTCCGGGTAACCTGAGCAAACCCGCCCCATCAGGGGTAAATCAGGATGATCTACCAGTAAAGAAACAGATAATATAAATCTTGCAGGCAGATCAAGGCTCCGAACCGGAATCCCGGAATTTCGGCTTTGATTCGAAGGAGGTTTACTGATGACGAAAACATTAAATATCGCCCATCGTGGGGCCAATGCTGAAGCTCCTGAAAACACACTCGCTGCATTCAGAAAAGCTGTTGAAATCGGGGCAGATGGGTTTGAATTCGATCTTCAGCTGAGCAGGGACAATGTTCCGGTAGTTATTCACGATGAAATGCTGGAAAGAACTACAAACGGTAACGGCCTGGTCAAAGATTATACCTTAGATGAGCTAAAAGCGTTCGATGCAGGCAGTTGGTTCAGCCCGGAATTTGCCGGGGAAACGATCCCGACTCTGGAGGAAGTTTTTGAAGAATTTGCTCAAAGCGAGGCGCTTTTTAATATCGAGTTAAAAAGTGGAATCATAATCTATCCCGAACTTGAAGAAAAAGTGCTGAAAATTATTTCCCGCTTTAAGGTAAAAGAGAGAGTTCTTATATCTTCTTTCAACCATTACAGCCTGGTAACCTGCCTCCAGATCGATCCTGAAGTCAGAACGGGTATTCTTTATATGGCTGGTCTCTATGAACCCTGGAATTATGCGAAATCACTTGGTTGTTATTCCGCTCACCCACTATTTTATCATCTCCAGCATCCGGAGATAGTCAGTGGTTTTAAGGAGCACAGTATTCCTGTTTTCGCGTGGACGGTAAATGACCCGCTATACATGAAAATGATGGTTGCAGGTGGAATTGAGGGGATTATTACCGACAATCCCCGGGAGTTGAAAAAAATTATCGGGAAGACTTCAGAATAGCAAAGGCAAATACTTACCGCTGATTAGCGGTATGATGTGCTACAATTAGCGAAGAGATTTGTTAAGGGGGAATTATAATGATCGATCTTCGCAGCGATACTATTACAATGCCAACCGTGGCTATGCGCAAAGCAATGGCCGAGGCAGAAGTGGGAGACGATGTTTATGGCGCAGATCCGACCATAAACCGTCTTCAGGAGCTTTCTGCTGAAATGATGGGCAAGGAAGTGGCAATGTTTGTGCCCAGTGGAACCATGGGTAACCAGATTGCCGTCTTGACCCATACGCGCCCCGGCACAGAAGTAATTCTTGAAGCCGATTCACACATATATTATTACGAGGCAGCAGCAGCTTCTGTATTTGCCGGAATCCAGCCCAGGCCGCTGGCCGGCAGAAGAGGCTCAATGCCGGCCGAGCTGGTTGAATGGGCTATCCGTCAGGATGATATACACCTGCCGCCCACTTCATTAATATGTCTTGAGAATACCCATAACCGGGCCGGAGGAACCGTGGTGCCTCTTAAAGATATGCAGGCTGTATATGAAGTGGCAAACCGTTATAAAATACCAGTTCACCTTGATGGTGCCCGCATATTTAACGCGTCAGTTGCTTCAGGTGTACCGGTAAAAGATTATACTGCCTGCACTACGTCAATTCAGTTTTGCCTGTCCAAAGGTTTGGGTGCTCCGGTCGGTTCAATTATAGCCGGACCTGCTGATTTTATTGAAGAGGCCAGAAGGTGGCGTAAAAGACTGGGTGGCGGGATGAGACAGGCCGGTATAATTGCGGCGGCTGGAATCGTTGCGCTTGAAACTATGGTGGACAGGCTTGCAGAAGACCATGAAAACGCAAGGCTATTGGCAGACGGTTTGGCCTCACTGAAAGGAATTGATTTTAATCCAGATGAAGTTGATACGAATATTGTAATTGTTAAACCGACAACCATGTCTATAGAACAGCTCGGTGATGAACTGGAAAAAAGAGGTATTTTGACAGTTGTAATTGAACCCGACCGGGTTCGTTTTACAACTAACAAAGAAGTGAACCGGGATGATATTGAAAAAACAATAACTGCCGTTAAAGAGATCCTCGCATAACTTGATCAAAAAGCTGCAGTGCGCCTGTCACAGTTGCCCTGCAGCTTTTATTTTTTCGCCATAAAATATTTATAACCTGTGAAGATTAGCAGCGCCTTTAAAAGCCAGTTTATTTTCAGTCAAGGCATGTGCAGTTCTGTTAACAGCTTCATGTTTATCAAGATAATTGGCCAGATGCGCCTCCATCTCGCCGCTTTCAACTATCTCTTCTTTAGCCCGGAAATAATCAAGAATATCTGAAGGGCGGTCGCGGGTTTCTTCAATATCGGGATCGCCGCCCTCGTGTTTGGCGGCAATGTTGGGCACTTCAGAAGCGATTTCAATCAGTTCGTCGCGCCTGTTATACGGTTGTTTCACGATGCTCTTGTACGCCTCGGTAATGTGATGTTCAAACCTGATCTCGTGCTCAAAACCAAAAGCATGCCGAATGGCGGAACTCTTAGTTATGGTGTCATTATTGACCGAATTGCTGAAGTTGATCCCGGCAAGTGGTGTGGAGCCATCTTCACGGGCAAACAGTTTAGCCATGATTAAAGTCCAGAGCAGGGTATAGGGGTTATCGTGCCCTGTAAAAACTGATATTTTAAAATATACGTTGATGCCCATCTTGTAAAGCATCAATCCGGCCAGGATCGTGCCAAAATTTATATTCAGAAATTGTTCAATTCCATAGTGTGTATAGTAGTAGAGTAGCTCATCAACCCATTTGCAGACATAATCATTTGGCTGGCCGATGCCGCCAAAATAACCGGTAATAGTTTCCGGACCGCAAAGATGAATATTAGATCCGTCGACCCCTTTTGTATCAAGGCTTTCAACATAGCTGGCTCCAATGATCTGCATTGCTGCTGCAATGGCCAGAATATCGCCCCTGTCTTCTTCCTGCTCTTTCATCCGGCGGACTCTGATATAGCGTCCCGGCATTATTTCCTCCCTTTCAATTGCCCGTTTTGCTTCTGCAATCAACCAGGGGAAATATTGCAGCGCACTTATTTCGAGGGTTACCGCATTGCACTCATTAAAATATATTTTATCAGCTGCATCGCCAAAGACTTTACGTCTGTAATCAGATATGGCGATAAAAGAGCCTTTATCCCGTTCAGATATAAGCCATTCCAGATCAGCTAAGTAGGGAGAATCAATATTTCGTAATCGCCTTAGTAGAGAGGATTTGCTGCGGGCTGATACGGCATTATGGTTAATGGAGTCCGGGCTGCCATACTTGCTGACAATACCTGCAAGGGCTGTTGTAAGCGGGTTTTCCATGTTGTTTAAATAATCACTGATAAAAGTCGCTGTCGATGGGTCGATAGTGAAATCTTTACTCATATGAACAACTCCTTTAATTATAGAATAAACAAATTGATAAAGGTATTTATAAAATTCTGCTTTATATGTACATCTCCAGCATATCATAGCTGAAAATAACAGTCTATTGCTTTATTACCTTAATTATTGCTGCAAGTGCAGGATTAAGAGGTTCTTCCGGTGAATATTGCTACTATATTTATGCAGTGTTAGCAACTGCTCGCCACTGTGTTATGTGTTATTGGTATTGTATTTTAATCTGTATAAGCTTTAATTAATTTATTAACCGAGAGGAGTTTAAAAAGTAATGGATCGCTTCCGGAGTGCAATGAATTATGCTGAACGCTGGCTTGACATCATCGGCCGGGAAGAGCTAGATCAGTCAACAGCGCAGGAGATTTCTAAAGAAACTGTTGAAAATTTTGTTAATCACTTTAATAAAGGCTGGGTTGAATATCGGAAATCTGTTACTGAAGCAGGTGATTATGCCGGCACTGAGTGGCGGGGCAGGGGAGTGCACTACTATGATGTTTTCGGTCAGGAATATATTGACTGCCTGGGTGGATACGGCGCATTAGATCTCGGTTGGTCACACCCGGAAGTGGTTGAAGCTGTTCGGGCACAGGCCGGGAAGTCAGGTATCCCCAGTCAGGAATTAATGGATCCTTTAAGAGGAGTGCTGGCCCGGCTGCTGGCCCAGATTACTCCCGGAGATATAGATCATGCTTTTTTTGTTAACAGTGGCACTGAGACGATTGAAGGAGCCCTTAAGATTGCCAGACTTTATACCGGGAAACACAACTTCGTTTCAACGGTCGCTGCATTTCACGGTAAAACCCTTGGCTCTCTGAGTGTGATGGGTAAAAAAGATTATCGACAGGCTCTGCAGCCCTATGGCGGTCAGACATTTTATGTTCCTTTTGGTGACGCTGATGCCCTGGATAAGCAGCTGGAGATTTGTGCTAAAGTTGGTATAGAAATAGCGGCATTTATTGCCGAACCTATTCAGGGTGAAGCCGGCGCTATTGTGCCCCCGGATGAATACTGGCCTAAGGTAAGAGAAATTTGCAACCGCCATGAAGTCCTTTTGATTGCTGATGAGGTCCAGACCGGTATGGCCAGAACCGGTAAACTATGGGGAGTTGAGCATTGGGAGGTTGTTCCCGACATTCTATGTGTGGCAAAATCTCTTGGCGGAGGAGTGATGCCAATCGGCGCATTTATGGGCAATGGTCGAATTTGGCAGGTATTTGAAGATCCTAATCCTTTTATCCACACATCAACCACAGGTGGGAACCCCCTGGCCTGTGCTGCGGCGATTGCTGCAATTAATGTTACATTGAGAGATGATCTGCCGGCTAAAGCTGAGCAGAGTGGCAATTATTTTATGGAAAAACTTAATGGCTTCGTTGAGCGTTATCCTCAGATCTACAAGAGCATTTCAGGTAAGGGCCTGCTGATCGGCCAGCACTTTCAGGCTCCAGAGCTGGGCTATAAAGTAGCTTCAGGTTTATTCAAGAGAAAAGTTCTGGTTGCAGGCACCCTGATCAGTGCCAATACGATCCGCTTTGAACCAGCCCTGATCATAACCCGTGACGAGATAGATGAAGTATTGAACCGTTTGGAAGATACCCTGAAAGAAATAGCTGCTGAAATGTAAAGACTTATCTCTGAAAGTTGAAATGTATTAGCAGGCCGGCTTAAAAAGCCGGCCTGATCTTGTGGTCATGTTTGATAAAGGGGTTTTATAGCGATTGTCGAATTTATTTAATATCCTTTTTGTTGAAATTTATTGGCAAACAGCTGCGATTTGAATACCTTCGGGAGGACTAAAGATGGTTGAGCAATTAGAGAAAAATCTAGATCTGCTTGGAACACTTCATTATGTGATGGGTGCTGTGACAGCTCTGCTGGCCTGCATACCAATCATTCATTTCACTATTGGTATCATGATGTTGTCACCCGGTTTTGGCGGGGGTGATCCTGCCCCCAGGGTTATTGCAATTCTTTTTATAGTTTTGTCTGCGATAATAATTCTGGCTGGCTGGATTTTTGCAATTTTAATTATCCTTACAGGCAGGAGACTTAAAGAGCGTCGTGCTTATAATTTCTGTCTTATAATTTCTTTTCTGGAATGCCTGATCATGCCTCTTGGAACAGTGCTGGGCATTTTTACAATAATTACTCTGACGAAGGAACCTGTTAAAGAGCTGTTCAACTGATTCAGGAAGGAAGTTAGACGATGGATAAAACTGAGCTTGTAAGTGAGGCAAAAAATATACTGGCTGATGTTATAAAATGGCGCCGGGATCTGCATAAGATCCCCGAAATCGGTTTTGATCTTTACAAAACATCAGAATACATCAGGCAGCAGCTTGACGAAATGGGAGTTAACTACAGAATTGCTGCGAAAACAGGTATTGTAGCCCTGATTGAAGGTGTTGAAAGCGGACCGACCCTGGCTCTGCGAGCTGATATGGATGCACTGCCAATAGCAGAGAAAACAGGGCTTCCCTTTGCTTCGAATAACGGTAATATGCATGCCTGTGGTCATGATGCTCATGCTGCAATGCTTCTTGGAACAGCAAAAATACTTCAGGCAAAGCGTTCTTATCTCAAGGGCAGTGTTAAGCTGCTTTTTCAGCCGGGTGAAGAAGGCTATGGCGGTGCCGAGCAGATGATCCTCGACGGATGCCTTGAAGATCCTCTGGTTGATGCCATATATGGCCTGCATGTGGGGCAGATATTCCCCGAAGTTAAATTCGGCCAGATCGGCATATGTGAAGGCCCCATACTGGCTGCTGCAACTGCTTTTTCGGTTGAGGTCAAAGGGAAAAGCACCCATGGCGCCTTGCCTCACCTCGGAGTTGACAGTATTGCCATTGCTGCTGAAATGATAGTTTCACTGCAAAAGATAGTCAGCCGTGAAATAAATCCCCTGAGCACTGCTGTTCTCACAATCGGAAAGATTGCAGGGGGTGAGGCAATAAATATTGTTACACCCAGGGTTGAGTTTAGCGGAGATTTTCGAACCCTTCTGGAGTCTGATCGGCAGTATATAGCGCGGCGCTTAAATGAAATGTGCACATCCATTGCCGGTGCCAACCGCGCCGAGGCCTCTGTTGATATATTGGGTGGATACCCGCCCACAATCAACAGTCCGGTTTTTGCCGGAAAGGTTATATCGGCAGCAGCGGAGATTATCGGTGAAAGTAATGTGATCAAATTGGAAAAACCGAATATGGGCACTGAAGATATGTCACTTTATCTCGAGAAGATTCCCGGAGCGTTTTTTGTTCTCGGGACAGGTAACCCCGAAAAAGGCATTACATATCCTCATCATAATTCACAGTTTGATCTGGATGAAGAGGCTCTTTGGATTGGCCCGGCTCTGTTTGTCCGGCTGGCTTATGATTATCTGAGCTGATTAAATTTAATATATGACAAGTGGGAGGTCTTGACTGTGCTGAATGCAGATAGTTTTTTCGATCTTGGTGGCAACTATTTTGCTCCCCTTATTAATAATACGGAGTATGTCTGGGAAGGGTTGAAAAATATCAAACCCTTTCTTAAAGAAAACCTCCAGCCCAATGTTAAGGAGCTGAGAATGGGAAGAAATCTAATTGAAAATGATACGATTTTATATAGGGGTAAAGTAATATCCAGGGGTTTCGAGATTGATAATTCCGGTAAAAAACCTGTTGTTAAAATGGAAGGTGAAATCCTGGAAGGGGCAAGTATAGTCTATGCCGGCGCATTTCTTATGGATGAAGAAATATTCATCGGTGAAAACACAATAATAGAGCCTACTGCCTTGGTTAAGGGACCCGCATATATCGGCAGTAAATCGGAGGTTCGTCACGGCGCTTATATTCGTGGTGATGTATTAATCGGAAATGACTGTGTCGTTGGGCATACTACCGAAATTAAGTCGTCCGTCATGCTCGGCGGAAGTAAGGCCGGGCATTTTGCATATATTGGCGACAGCATCCTTGGTCGTGTAAACCTCGGTGCGGGGACAAAACTGGCTAACCTTAAAATGACAGATACAAAGGTGACACTGAAATTAAATGGAAAGACACATGAAACCGGCCTGCGCAAATTTGGAGCAATTTTAGGTGATGGGGTTGAAACCGGTTGCAACAGTGTAACTGCGCCGGGTACTTTGTTGGGGAAAAATGTATTACTTTATCCTAATGGCTTTGCCAGGGGTTACTACCAACCCGGGATGCTGATCAGGATCAGGCAGAGCTATGATCTTGTAAATTTGGAGCAGCAGTAATAAAGATGGACAATGTCATCAGTGTCCTTGAAAGCCGAGGCCCCCTAATTGGCAAGGAGCTTGCCCTGGCTTGCAGAATGGATACTTTTAATGCCTGGAAAAAATGTACCGGATCTGAATTAATTTTGACCAGGATAGTAAGCAAAAGGTATCTGCGCCTGGATGCTAAGGTTGAAGATTTTGCAAGGTTATCACCTTCAATAATGCGCGAATTTTTAAATTACACTGTTGTCGGGTTACCTGATCAGGCAGGTAAGATTAATGAAAGGGCTAAAATACTTACTTCGGAAATCACTTCCATCAGCAGAAAAAAAATTGAACTGGCCCGCGAATCAGTCGGTCGCCTGATTGACAATCACAAAGAAAGGGATTTAATCCATAAAAATACCTGTTTTATTATTGCAGGCGATGTTGTTTTCAACATGGCTCATTCTGAGCCCAGACCTGAATCTTCTACCGGTGAACTGGTGAAAGGTTCAGATCTCGATATTATATGTGTAACAGAAAATCTGCCTCCCGGATTAGATGATGAACTTGATGATCTTTTCTATCGTGAGAAATACAACCTCTTGATGAACCCGGCTCAGAAAGAAGAACTCGACTATGTAATCAAGGATTTGTCACTGGTAAGCGAACAATTGCAGTTTAATGATTTTAAAAAGATGGTTGCCTCTAAAATATTAGCTGAAGGTTTATATTTATACGGTAGCCGTTCACTCTTTGCACGAATAAAGAAAATGGTAGAAACAGCAGGTATCCCCGGAATAATCAGATCGCTTGAAATAAAGGCTGTAAGAGACAGAGTTCTGGCAGAACAATCACTGCTTGAAGCAGATGAGAAGTGGAACAAAAGCGCGCTTATGGCGCTATTTTATACAACAGAAGAGAAAGAGGAGATTTTTTAAAATAAAGGAAGGATGAAAAATATTGATCGTAAAAATTTTAGAAAACTACATGGAGTTGAGCAAAATAGCAGCCTCTATGGTCGCAGGAGAAATTAAGCGCAACGATAAGCTGGTGCTTGGCCTGGCAACAGGCTCAACACCGGAAGGCATGTATGCCGAACTGATCAGAAAGTTTAAGGCAGGTGAAGTCGATTTTACTGATGTAACTACCTTCAATCTTGATGAATATGCTTCTCTGGCTCCCGATCACCCCCAGAGTTACCATTTTTTTATGAATAAACATTTATTTGATCATATCAATATTAAACCGGAAAATATTAATATACCTGACGGCTGTTCGTCCGATCTGGATCATGAATGTTATGAATACGATTTGAGAATAGAAGAAGCGGGAGGTATCGGCCTTCAGATTTTAGGAATAGGAACCAATGGCCACATTGGTTTTAATGAACCGGCTGAAATGCTTTGTGTCCATACCCACCTGGTTGACCTAAGTGATGAAACCATAAAAGTAAACAGCCGCTTTTTCGAATCATTTGATCAGGTGCCCCGTAAAGCTGTTACTATGGGAATGGGTACAATTATGCATGCCGAAAAGATTGTACTGCTGGCCTCAGGAAAGAGTAAAGCAGCAGCAATCAGGCAAACAGTTTCCGGCGGTTTAACCACAGCTTTTCCTGCTTCTCTGCTTCAACTGCACAAAAATGTAACAGTTTTATTAGATCGCGAGGCGGCTTCGCTGATTTAATAGCTCTTTCTGCCGGGCATCCTTTGATGAAGAGGCAAAAGAAGGCTGCAAATGTTATACTGTTATCAGCAGGATCAGATACAGGGGTGAAAAAATGGAGTCCGGATTTAAATCGAGGGCGCTTGAAGTTAACCTGGCGGAGACCAGGCATGAACAGGCTGGGCTGCCGTCGAAACATCAATGGTTTGTAGACCTTTCATCAGAATACTGGGGCATACATAAGAGAACCGGAGAACTATTTCTTGAATATAACCATCCTCACCCCAACTATTCTTTTATCATTGAAAATCTGCATACAATAAGCCTGACAGATCTATGGCTCTACAGCTCAATCAATCAATCAGAAGAGGCCCTGAACTTTCTCGTAACTTTATTTTCAGAACTGCTTCAGAAAGATTTGGATGAAAAGCAGCGGGAACAACTGGTAAAAACCCTTTTTAAATTTATTGATCGGCTTTTAAATGAAGGGCAATACCCGGTGATCGTAATCAGGAAGGCATTGGATCTTATTGACCATGATATGTTGACTAACGAAGATATTTATATAAGGAACAGTGGGTACTTTAAAAAATATTTAGCCCGGGCGGCCAATATCCCTGAATTTAACTCTGATGTATGCAGGATGACCAGGGAAATCCTGTTTAAAAGCTGCGCTTACTGGGCTGAAACAACCAGAACCGAAGCATGGTTTCAGAGTAAGACCGATCTCTTTCAACCTGTTTACAGAAAGAAAATAGGTGGAATCGGCAGGGAGTTTTTTAACAAACTTAAAAAAAACATTGAAAAATCGGAGACCTGGAAAGAGATATCAGCAAACCTCTTCTTTAATGATATCGCTAATCATTTTCGTCATTTCAGCGAAGAATTTTCACTCTCAGTAGAGAAAACCTATTACCTTGTCTTTGCTCTTCATATCCCCGGTATGGCCCAATTAAAAAAGCATCTGCTCTATGATTTAAACCGGCTTCTTAAAACGGCGTTGGAAGAATTGGGAGACAGCGAAATATATCGCTATGTTGATTTACTCTTTTCGCTTTTCAGTGAGCTTAAAGATCAGCAGACAGATACTGTGCTTGATTGCCTTTTTACATTGGGAAAAGAGATTGTCGACAAGGATGATCATAAATTAACTGCTCATTACATGCAGAGGCTGATTGAGTTCGGTTTTGTTTATCCCGGCGATATTGAAATAACCGCAGACTGGGAAATTAAAGCAAACGCCGATCATGTTAAGAATATTCGCATCTGGCTTGATCTTATCGAAACCTCGCCATACAAGTTTAAAAAACTTCTTTCAGCTCTTGTTGTCAATCTGAAACTAGGTGGTATATTCATTGCCGACACAGACCTTTTTCAGCGAGATATAACCCGCCTCCTGAATGCTGATATTGCTCCTGTTTATAAGCAGGTAAAACAGCTTGCCAGGGTTTTTCCTGTTTATTTTAATGAGATTGGCGCCGAGGGTAAGCTGCGGGATGTAAGTACCCTGATCGATGAGGTATCCGGCCGAAAAGACAGGCTGATACATTTTATCCGGAAACAGGTTCACACTGAAAGCAATAATACTCATATAGAGCTGGTTAGCCGTGTCGCTGCTTTCTGGTATGATGGCAACATAGAGCCCCTGAAAAACCTTCTGCCTGGCGATGTGGTTATTTCTATTGATATCGACAATGATCTTTTTAGGAAAATTAATTCCCTTGTTAAATCAGTTTGTAATCACTTTTCTGTTGACAGTAATAACCTGATATTGCTGCCTGAAGATAAAATACAGGCTTATCTTGATTCGTATCCAGATGCTGAAGAGAGAGATAAAAAGAGATTACTCTACCTTGTTCAGCTTTATCAACTGCTGTTAGAAAAATACTCCTTTGAAACACGTGATATTACCGGTTTGCTCTTAAAAAGTCGTTTTTTAACCAGGGAAGAGATTCTTGGATTCGGAGAGACTCTGGAACGGTCTCAGTATCATGAAGCGTTGGACAGTCTTTATTCATTCATGGCTGTGCTGAAAGAGATAATCCTTAATCAGGCTCCGACTGAAGCAATTGAAACAATTTATTACAAACGTCATATAGCGGCAGGAATTCCTTCCATGTATGGCCAGTACAAGGAACCTAAATTTGAAGCGCTGGGATTAATGTACAGGTTGGAGCAGGTTGCTTCGCGCCTCTTTGGGAAAATACTGGACGAAATAAAACTTGAATATATTTCTGCAAAAACTTTACACAGTATATACAGCACGCTGGTACTTTTTAAAAGAGGTCTTGAACTTGACGGCATGGTAAATCAGAACTTCAATTCCACCCTGGAGATGTTTCGCTACAGTCTCACGTCAACAAGTGTTACTCTCAGCCAGTATATGAATATACTGCGGTTTATGGCTCAACACATTAAGGAACTGATCAATGAATATTTTATTCGTGTATATGATGAAACAATCAACGTGGTCATACCCCAGATTTTTGATGACAGGAAAGAAACTGTCGCCCGTGAATCAGAAAAGTATTACCGGGAGATTCTATCCTCGGCATTTCTCGTTCAGGAGCTTGATCAGTTCATAGCCAACTCTCTTAATATGATTAACAATATGCTTGAGAATTATTCTGAGGCACACATTCATAATATGATGACCTATAATCCCGATCTTGCGATCAGCCCTTTGAGCAGGGATACGGTTAAAATGGATAATCAGGTTTTCTTAGGAGCTAAGGCATACTATCTTAAGAAATTGATTTCCTTTGATCTGCCTATCCCGCCGGGATTTGTTCTGACTACTGAAGTCTACCGCCACAAAGAAACCATACTTGAACATCCATACATGAGTTATGAACTTGACAAAATGATTAACCGCTATTTAAGCATATTGGAGAAAAAAACCCGGCTTAAGTTCGGTAACCCTGAAAAGCCTATGTTACTTTCGGTTCGTTCCGGTACGGCCATATCCATGCCAGGCGCTATGAGTACATTTCTTAATATAGGTATGAATGATAATGTAGCCGAAGCTCTTGGCAAGAATCCTGAAACTGCCTGGATGGGCTGGGATTCATACCGGCGTTTTATTCAGAGTTGGGGCATGTCTCACGGGGTTGATCGTGATTACTTTGATGAGGTCATGGGCAGGGTGAAAGCGAAATACGGTGTGGATAGAAAATCAAATTTTACCGCCGACCAGATGAAAGAACTTGCCCTTGAATACAAAAAAACTTTAACAGAACATGATGTGCACATCACAGAGAGTCCATTTGATCAGCTCAAGCAGGCTATTAATAATATATTTGACTCATGGTCTTCTAACCGTGCCATAGCATACCGCAAGCACCTCCAAATTGCTGATGAATGGGGAACTGCAGTGCTTGTTCAGAAGATGGTTATGGGTAACCGTTCCAAACGTTCAGGTTCCGGGGTGGTTTTTACCCACAACCCCAAACTGAAAAAACCGGGTATAAATCTTTACGGTGATTTTACTCTATGCAGTCAGGGTGAGGATATTGTAGCCGGCCTGGTTTACCCAATGCCTATTTCTGAAAGTCAGCGGTCTGATGATTATCATGACAGCGACTTGTCACTTGAAACGGCGTTTCCGTCTATATTTCGCCGCCTCAGAGATATTGCCACAGAGCTTATTGAAAAATACAGTTTTAACAATCAGGAAATTGAATTTACATTTGAATCGGAAAAACCTGAAGATCTTTACATCCTGCAGATCAGGGAGCAGAATATTATTCAACCCGAAAAAATTGCTGTATTTGATATTCCTGTTGATAAAATGAAAATGATCGGAAAAGGGATTGGTGTCGGTGGAGGCTGCCTTAGTGGAATTGTCAGTTTTGATATGGATGATCTTGACAAGAACAGAGGCGGTTATCCTGAAGAGAAGCAGATATTAATCCGGCCGGATACAGTTCCTGATGATATCCAGATGATATTTGCCTGCGACGGCCTGGTTACCAGCCGCGGGGGAGTTACATCTCATGCAGCAGTCGCTGCTGAGAAGCTTGGAAAGGTCTGTATTGTTAACTGCAAAGACCTTACGGTAGATGATCGCAATAAACAATGCGAGATAAACGGATTTGTGATCAAAGCCGGCGACCTATTATCTATCGACGGTTCAGTTGGCAGTATTTACGCCGGGCGTTATCCAATCAAGTATATTTAGATATTCATGATAAATTATCGGAGGGAAAAAGATTATGAATGAAATAATGCAAAACAGGAAAAAACTTGGTATCAATGGGATTGGAAGAATCGGCAAACTAACCCTCTGGCAGCATCTCAACACCGGTCATTTTAACTGTTATATCCTTAATACGGGGCGCCTTGTTGGCAGGGAAGTTGAAGATATCATAAATTATCTCACCAAGGATTCTACCTATGGTTCCCTGGATCGTTTTCTCTACGGTTATTCCGGTAAAAATGCTGAAATAAAAATTGTTGACCGGGAAGCAGCCATTTTTACTGTTAACGGTATACCGGTGAAAGTGTTATCGGCAGATCGTAACCCACGCGATATAAACTGGGCTAAAGAAGGGGTTCAGTTAGTGGTGGAATGCACCGGGATATATATTGATCCTGCTGCGCCGGCTGATCAGGCTAAAGGAAGCGCACGGGGGCACCTTGAGGCAGGTGCTGAAAAAGTTATTGTCAGCGCACCCTTTAAAATTGCCGATAATGCCCGGAAAATGCCCTCTGACAGTGCCATGTTTGTATACGGGGTTAACCACGATAAGTATGATCCACAGGTGCATCACGTAATATCGGCTGCAAGCTGTACCACTACGGGTTTAGCTCACATGATCAAGCCCCTGTTGGAAACCAGGGAGACAGCTCACATTGTCACAGCTTCGATGTCAACGGTTCATGCCGCAACAAACAATCAGAATATCCTTGACACAGTTCCCAAAAGCGGAGCGGCTGACCTGCGCAAAACCCGTTCTGTTTTCAACAATATCATTTTAACTACAACCGGCGCTGCCCGCGCGCTGGAAGATATATTACCCGAGATAAGAAGCGTCGGTTTTATGGCTGATTCTGTCCGTATCCCCATCAGCACTTCATCCCTGATAATGCTCAATGTCACATTTAAAACTACCCTGGGAGAAACGGGCGAGCCATTGCTCAATCGTAATTTAATAAACGAAATATATCAGAAGGCTGCAGATGGAGCTCAAAAGGGAATGGTTGTATACAGCGATAAACAGAATGTTTCTTCAGATCTGGCCGGTTATCCCGCAGCAATAGTAATCGAAGGAGTTGAAACACACACAAGAACCGGTTTTATCTCTGTCGATTCAAGAACATTAATTGAGTGCGGAGTTCAGGCTTCCTGTGATATTAACATCCCTGTTACACATGCTAAAATTTTTGGCTGGTACGACAACGAACTGGGAAGTTATGTAAACTTTTTGAGCAAATTAACAGTATATGTTGAAAAGAATATGCCGTAAATAATCTATAAGTTAATAAACCTACAGACGAAACAGAATCACTTTAGGGAGTTGAAAAGTTATTGATGCAATCAGTTAAACCCCGTGTTTATATAACACGCTGCAGCCGGTATCATTACGATGAAATGCGCCTCAGCCTTATAAAGCTTCTGGACCCTTTTGGCGGTATAAATGCTCTGGTTTCTTCCGGCCAGAAAGTACTCCTGAAACCGAACCTCCTCGCGGCTGCCTCACCTGCGGAAGCGGTCACCACTCATCCGCTGGTGGTTAAAATAATGGCTGATCTTGTTACTGAAGCAGGCGGCAAGGTTTACATCGGTGACAGTCCAGGCAGCGATAGTCAGGATAAAGCGCATCAGGCAGCAGGTTACAGACAGGTTATGGATGAAACAGGCGCGGAAATGTTATTGCTGAATGAGGTTAAAGAGAAAAAGTCGCATGGTAACAGAGTAAGAGTAATTCCCCTGGCAGCGGAATTGGACCGGGTTGACTTGATTATTAATCTGGCTAAACTGAAAACTCATTCTTTAACGGGTATGACCGCCGCTGTTAAAAATGTTTATGGCTGCGTACCGGGCAATCATAAAAAGCGATTTCACATGGAACATCCTTTACCGCTAGATTTTTCGAAACTGGTTGTTGATATTTGCCTTGCAGTAAAACCTGCTTTTTCGATCATTGATGCTGTTGTTTCAATGGAAGGCGTAGGCCCCCGCCGGGGCAAGCCGCGCCAGACAGGGCTGCTATTGGCTTCGGAAAACCCGTTTGCGCTTGATACTGTTGCAGCTGAAATCTTTGGTTTTATGGCTGAACAGGTTTCAACAATAGCCGCAGCCAGGGCACTTAATTTGACAGGTTCAGTTCTAGAAGATATTAATCTTGAAGGTCTGCTTGTTGATGATTACCGCATCAAAGATTTTGACCGCGGGGTTGTCGCTGCCGGAAAGGTGAGCAAACTTATAACCAATTTTCCACTGGCCTGGCTTAGAAATATGCGTTATGCCCGCCGGCCTTACCCTGTTTTAGACAGAGATCTTTGCACCGGATGCGGAGTTTGTGCTGAAAATTGCCCCCTGCAGATAATATCTTTCGAAGGCTTAATTCCTGATATCGATCATCATGAGTGCATCCGCTGTTACTGCTGTCAGGAGTTATGTGCCGAAGGAGCGATAAAGCTCTGATCTATCATGGTGACAATTACGCTGTTGCTGTCTGTGATCGATAAAATTGCAAAGCCGGTTACTCATTTATTGGAGGCTGTCACTATTTGTGATATATTGTTTATATGATTATTTATAGCCATGAAATATATACCGGAGGTGTTTTTATTGAAAGTGTTGGTAAGTGATGCTCTTTCAGAAGAAGGGTTGAAGATATTGAGAGAGCATGCCGAAGTGGATTTTAAACCTGATATTACTCCTGAAGAACTTGTTGCCGAAATCGACGTTTATGATGCTCTTGTCGTCCGTAGCCGTTCCAAGGTTACTGCCGACGTCATTGATGCAGCCAAAAAGCTAAAAGTCATTGGCAGGGCTGGTGTGGGAGTTGACAACATTGATGTTGAAAAGGCAACTGAAAAGGGAATTATCGTAGTCAATGCCCCCCATGGCAATACAATATCTACCGCTGAACATGCTGTTGCCATGCTCACATCCCTTGCCCGTAATATTGCAGGGGCCGACTGTTCTGTCAAAAGGGGTGAGTGGAACCGGTCCGCATTTACCGGGGTGGAACTGAATAAAAAAATACTGGGTATTATCGGCATGGGTAGAATTGGTACTGAAGTTGCCCGCCGGGCCCGGGCAATGGGTATGAAAATAGTTACTTATGACCCTTACGTCTCTGCTGAGCAGGCTGAAAAAATAGGAGTTGACATGGTCCCCTTTGAAGAACTGCTCAGTGAGTCTGATTTCATTACACTGCACCTGCCAATGGGCGAATCTACACACCACCTTATTGGTGAAAAAGAACTGGCTGCGATGAAACCCGGTGTGAGAATTATTAACTGTGCCCGGGGCGGTCTGGTTGATGAAGATGCCCTTTTCAAAGCTTTAAAGGAGGGCAAAGTAGCAGGTGCCGCTCTTGATGTGTTTGAAGCAGAACCTCCGGTTAACTGCAACCTTCTTAAGTTGGATAATGTTATAGTCACCCCTCATCTGGGCGCGCTTACCAGAGAAGCACAGACAAATGTAGCTCTGCAGGTAGCCGAACAGGTAATAAAAGCACTGCAGGGAGAACCAATTGTATCGGCAGTCAATGTCCCGGCTCTTATGCCGGAAGCGAAAGCTGCTTTGGAACCATACCTTCCTCTGATGAAAGTGATGGGCAGTTTTTATCTTCAAATGTTTGGTGGGCAGGTTGATGAAATTGAGCTTACTTACAGCGGAGAGGTTGCTTCTCTTCAATTAGCTCCACTTACGATCTCCTGTTTAATCGGTTTTATGCAGCATATAGTTGGCGATGGTGTTAATTGGGTAAATGCGCCTTATATTGCCAGGACTCGTGGTATTGCAGTCAGGGAAGTTTCTACCACTGAGGTTAAAAACTACAGCACTCTGATCACTATGAGGGGACGTACTGGCAGCGAGGAACACTTGATATCGGGAACACTGCTAAATAACGAAATGCGCCTTGTCAGAATTGATGAGTTTCACATTGAGATAGTTCCTGCTACCTACACCCTGATGACCACTCACTTTGATGTCCCCGGGGTGGTTGGCAAACTGGGTACATTGCTTGGCAGTGAAAAGGTTAATATCGCCTCAATGCAGCTCGGACGTAAGTCCATTGGTGGTAAAGCAATTATGTCCATGCAGGTTGATAATAAAATCAGCCCTGAAACAATGCAAAAAGTGATGGATTTAGGGATATTTGAAACTGCTCGTTTTGTCGATTTCGGACTAAAGGTTTCCGGTCCCAGATAAATAATTTAGAAGGAGGCTAAAAATTGTGGTAAAGGTATATTCGCTGAGTACATGTCCATGGTGTAAGAAAGTAAAAAAATTCCTGGATGAAAAAAGTGTGCAGTATGATGTTGTTGATGTTGATCTGGCTCAGGGTGATGAACAAAAGCAAGCCCTCGCAGAAGTTGAAAAACTGACCGGTCACAGGGCATTTCCGGTTACGGTAATTGGTGAAATCGTAATCAGGGGCTTCAAACAGGATGAACTTGAAGAGGCATTAAAGGATGAAGCATAAAGTATATTGCGAAGTGTGCATGGTTCCATTTATTTACCATGGTGAAGTGGGAAAAGGACAGGTTGTAATCTGCACCGTTTGCGGCGCTGAACTGGAGATAACCGATATTGAGCCAGAGGTAAAAGCATCCCGGTTCGCTCAGGATCCGGAAACCGAGATCAGGAACAGGGTTGAAAATTATGCCCGGTTGCGAAATTATACATTTAATGAAGACAAGGAAATGGTTATTGAAGGGCTGATCGGTAAAAATAATCTCTACGGTGATTTTTACTGTCCCTGCCGTTTCGAGAATATCCCTGAAAATGTTTGTCCCTGCCTTGAAACAAGAATGAATGAAGTGAAAAAAATGGGGCATTGTTACTGAAACTTATTTCACCTAAAAGGGTGAGTTTCACCTCTTTTATGTTTATATCAGTGAAACGAGGTATATAGACAATGAAACTTGATTTTGTTCGCGGTCATATGGGTGGCAATCTGATCATTTTACTGCGTGGCGATCAGGTTCCGGTTGGACGTGAACTGGATGCTGCAGTTAAGTTAATGGGAGCAAATTATCTTTATGCTCATGAAGCAGGAATATTATACTCAACAGAAAAACCCGGGCAAATCGAGGTAAAAATAGCTGAGCCGACAGTACCCTGTTTTATCAGCGCATGTGGAGGGTTTACCCAGGTGTTGGGCGCAGCCCTGATTGAAACAGATCTGGGTGACCTCTTCGGCCTGAACAGAGAAATCTCTCCTGCAGAAGTAGTTCTTCATACAGATTGTGGCCCCACTGCTCTTAGTATAGAGTTTAAAGATGGAAAGGCCGTCCGAATTCGGACCAACATGGAATGTTTTGTAACAGAGTGTTACGAACGTGGGGTTGGCAAGATGCGAATTAACGAACTTGAAGTTTTGCGTGCCGGTAAATTCCTTGTTATAAATGCCGAGTCATTCAGGCAGGTTTACCAGTATGCTGATTTTAACAATTGGAACGGGAAAACCCGCAAAGCGTTGCTCGATATTCAAGACCAATTTATGAGTGAAACCGGGGAAATAGAACCGAACGTTGCTGTATATGATTGGCAACCTGAAAGAAAGGGGCAAATGAGGGTAGTTTTCCCCCATTATGTTCAGGATGAATTTTTTGAGCCTTCCTGCGGTACAGGGTCGGTCGCACTTGGTTTGGCTGCCCTTGCGGCTGATGAACTCAAAGATATTACAGTCGGAGAAAATGGATGGCTTACCCTTGATATTGAGTCAGGTGGGGGTATAGAGCTGGGTGGTCCGGATCTGACCACCCTGGAAATGAAGATTGAAAATAATCAGGTCAAGTCTGCTGTTTTTTCCCACAGCCGGGTTGAGATTACTGCTGTTGGCGAGGCCAGGTTTTAAGCCTCTTTTTTTCCCTCCCGATCTTATTTTAGCTATAATTAACCCGGCTGTTTAGCCGGGTTATAAATTTTTTTGATAAATGATCAGACTTTTTGATTATAACCGTGTATTAATAGATGGAAAGCCGAACTGGTGGTGTGAAGTTGCAAGAGCTGTTGCAGGAGATGGTCAAAAATTATAGTGATAAAATCTACCGCTCAGCGCTTCGCTACACCGGCGATCGTGGTCAGGCTGAAGATTTAACCCAGGAAACTTTTCTGCGGGCTTATAAAAATCTTAGTAGTTTCGATCGCAATCAGGAAGCTGGGCCCTGGTTATTTAAAATAGCAACCAATCTATGCCGCAACTGGTTGCGGGATAACAGGGAAACGCCGGTGGAAAGCTTTGAAGGGTTTAGCCAGCTGACTGAAAACAGCCCCGAGAGTATATATTTTAAAAAGGAAAGCGAAAAAGATCTGGCTCTTGCGTTGAACAGCCTGCCGCAGAAATACCGGGAAGTAATACTTCTCAAGCATATTGGCGAGTTGAGTTATGAAGAAATATGCAGGACGCTTGATCTGGAACTGAGTTTAGTAAAAAACAGGCTTTACCGGGGAAGGTTACTCTTGCGGGATCTGCTTGAAAAGGGGAGTGTGTAAAGTATGATTCATTGTCCGGACAAACTTACAATCCAGGCAGTAATAG
>JAHYJM010000162.1 GCA_019428945.1 Bacillota bacterium
TTATGATTGCCTGAAGCAAAGGCAATTTTAAGTTTAGTGCCCACCCCGTCACACCCGGCAACCAGGACCGGTTCCTTCATCCTGCGGAAATCAGGAGCAAACATACCACCGAACCCGCCCAGATCCTGTAATACTTCCGGCCGGAAGGTTGACCTGGCCAAACCCTTGATTCTGCTGACTGCCTCTTCTCCGGCATCTATGTCTACACCGGCCTTGCGATAATCAAGGCCATCGCTCATAATAAACACCCTTTCCTGATCAGAAAAAGATATATAAAAACCCGGCACTCAATCAGAGTGCCGGGCGGCTTAAGCTAAAAGAAAAGCGGCGCGAATACCAGGGCGACAATGCTCATCAGTTTGATCAGTATATTCAGAGAGGGGCCGGCTGTATCCTTGAAAGGATCGCCAACCGTATCGCCAACTACTGCAGCTTTGTGTGGTTCGCTGCCTTTGCCGCCGTGATGCCCTGCTTCGATATATTTCTTGGCATTATCCCAGGCGCCACCGGCATTGGCCATATTAATAGCCTGTAAGACCCCTGTTACAAGAGCGCCTGCCAGCAATCCGCCTAAGGCTTCTTTGCCGAGGAAGGGTATCAGGCCCACAGCCAGGGGCACAATAACAGCCATCAGGCCGGGAACAACCATTTCCTTCAGAGCAGCTTTTGTGCTGATGTCAACACAGCGGGCATATTCCGGTTTTGCCTCACCTTCCATCAGGCCGGGAATTTCCTTGAACTGGCGGCGGATCTCTTCAATCAGCGAGAAGGCTGCATTGCCAACCGCTTCCATTGTCCTTGAAGTGAAGAAGTAGGTCAGCATACCACCGATTAGAAGACCGGCAATAACCCGGGGGCTGGTAATATCGATTACATTTAAACCTGCCACCTGGGCGTATGCGGTAAAAAGAGCAAGCGCAGTAAGCGCTGCCGAACCAATAGCAAAACCTTTACCGATCGCTGCCGTGGTATTGCCGAGCGAGTCAAGCTGGTCGGTAATCTTGCGCACTTCAGGCTCAAGTTCTGCCATTTCAGCGATTCCGCCTGCATTATCTGCTACGGGACCATAAGCATCGACAGCGACAGTCATCCCGACTGTGGAGAGCATACCCACTGCAGAGATGGCGATGCCGTAAATTCCGGCAAATTGATACGAGACAAGAATAGCAGCAACAATAGTCAGGATCGGGAAAACAGTACTTTTCATTCCCACAGCAAGACCGCTGATAATATTTGTGGCCGGTCCTGTCAATGAGGCACGGGCAATATCCTGAACAGGTTTATAGTGATCAGATGTATAATACTCAGTAACCCTGCCGATGATCACTCCGGCTAAAAGTCCGGCGACAACGGCGAAGAAAGGTCCGAAATCAGTAAACACACCCTGGGCGATGAAAGAACGAACGATGAAAAACGCCACTACCAGCACGACAAGAGCGCTGATCCAGATCCCTCTTTCCAGCACTGCGCCAAGCCTTGAACCTTCTTTTGCTTTAACAAAGAAATAAGCAAAAATTGAAGCCAGAATACCTATTGAAGCAACCAGCATGGGCAGCAGTGTTCCACCGATGCCGTACAGAACTACACCAAGAGTCATTGTGGCGATCATAGAACCCACGTATGATTCAAAAAGGTCGGCGCCCATACCGGCAACATCGCCTACATTATCGCCCACGTTATCAGCAATAACACCGGCGTTACGGGGATCATCTTCGGGAATACCGGCCTCGACTTTACCGACCAGGTCGGCGCCTACATCGGCAGCCTTGGTATAAATTCCGCCGCCAACACGGGCGAAAAGGGCAATTGAACTGGCACCCAGTGCGTATCCGTTTATAACTGCAGGGTCGCGAATAAGCAGGTATAGTGTTCCCAGGCCGAAAAGACCGAGCCCGGCCACCATCATACCCATAATCGTTCCACTCGAAAATGCAATCGAGAGAGCAGGGTTAATACCCGAGCGCGCTGCATGAGCTGTGCGCACATTGGCCATGGTTGCCACAGTCATTCCCACATAACCGGCCGTGGCAGAAAATAAAGCGCCCACAACAAAACTTACAGCGGTCAGCGCGTTAATCACCAGGGCCAGAACAACCGTAAGAACAACAACAAATATGGCCAGGTAAGTATATTCGCGCTTCATGAAAGCCATCGCCCCTTCGTGAATAGCGGCAGCAATCTCTTTCATGCGATCATTTCCCGCATCGGCTTTGCTCAGTTTAGACCATAGGATTAGGGCAAAAACAAGAGCAGCAAGAGCACAAACCGGTGCGACATAGATTAATAAATCCATTTCATTCATCCTCCTAAATGTATTTTCTTTTTACTTATATTTTTAAATTTGATATTTTCATCTGCCCTGACAGTTTGGCTTACTGACAACAACCCCTTAGAACCTTTATTTTACAGGATAATCTCCGGTAAAACAGCCCTTGCAGAGATCACCTGTCGGCAGGCCGGTCGCAGCAACAACTTCATCAATGCTGAGATACCCTACTGAATCGGCTCCGATTAAGGCCGGGATATCCCCTGCAGACCTTCCATAGGCAATCAGGTCGTGAGGATCGGGAATATCGATGCCGTAATAACAGGAACCGGTAACCGGTGGGGAGCTGATGCGTAAATGTACCTCTGTTGCTCCCGCCCGCCGCATAATTCTGATCAGCTTCAGACTGGTTGTACCGCGGACTATGGAGTCATCAACCAATACAACTTTCTTCCCCTCGACAATTTTCTGAACGGCATTTAATTTCAGATCGACCCCTTCTTCTCGCATTTTCTGGGTCGGCTTGATAAATGTACGTCCGATGTAACGGTTTTTTACCAGGCTCATTTCATATGGAAGGCCTGCTTCCTCGGCAAATCCCGACGCGGCGGCAATGCTTGAATCAGGCACCCCTGAGACAATATCAGCCTCAACCGGATGGTCGCGGGCCAGGCGCCGGCCAAGTTCACGCCGGACCAGATGC
>JAHYJM010000001.1 GCA_019428945.1 Bacillota bacterium
AGGGTGGCAGTATGTCCGACCCCTTTTTGCTCCTGAATTAGATCAGGATCAACAGTGGAATAGTCAATACCGTTTGCATTAAGCCAGAGCAGTTCACCGTTGATGCCCCAGCGCCGACGCAACATTTCTCTTGGCAGGGAAGCAAGGTGGCCGATAGTGCGTATGCCGATGCGGTTCAGATTGCGTTCCATGCGGTGGCCGACGCCGAAAAGCGAGCCGATTGGCAGCGGCCAGGCGAATAAGGTGTAGTTAGCGCTGTTCAGCTCAAAGAAATACTCCGGGCTTTTCTTGGCAAAGCAATCGCAGGCCATTTTTGCCTGCAGCAGATTTTCACCCATGCCAATACGACAGCGTATTCCCGTTTCATCCCAGACCTGCTTAATCGCCAGTTCGGCTGTTTCACGGGGAGTGCCAAATATTTTTTGCGAACCGGTCAGATCGAGGAACTGCTCGTCTATTGAGTAGGGAAGGACACGATCGGTAAAACGTTCAAATATAGAGGTAATCCGAATTGAATAGTCGATGTATGTTTGCATGTGCGGATGAACAAAAACAACCCAGGGGCACATCCGTCGGGCTTCCCAGGCCGGCTGGCCGGTTTTAATGCCGCAGGCTTTAGCTTCACGGCTGGCGGCAAGAACAATGCCATGACGCAGGGCCGGATCTCCGCAAACAGCTACAGGTTTGCCGCGAAGAGAAGGGTTGCGTGCACTTTCAACACTGGCATAAAATGATTCCATATCCGCTAAGAAAATAACTTTTTCAGTCAATTAGAAAACCACCCGTATGCGAACTTATGTTTGCTTTTGTCTATTATATACCCCTGAATAAAAAAAGAAAAGAGAAATATTTAGCTGAATGTTTAAAGGATTACGGATCAGTTTTGTAGAATCTGTTCCGACAGGCAAAGGAGGAAGATGACCAATGCAGAAACCGCTCGAAGGATTAAAAGTAGTTGACCTCAGCCGCTTTATTGCCGGCCCTTACTGCGCAATGAAACTCGGTGACATGGGCGCTGAAGTAATCAAGGTGGAAAGCCCCGGCAAGGGGGATGATTCGCGGGCGCTAGGACCTCCGTTCCTTGAGGGAGAATCGGCCTACTACATGTCTTTTAACCGTAATAAAAAAAGTATTACCCTCAATCTGCGCGAAAAGGAAGCCCGTGAAATTTTGCATAAACTGATTGCCGATGCCGATGTTTTTGTTGAAAACTTTAGGATCGGCGTAACTGAACAAATGAGACTTACTTATGATGATGTTAAAAAAATTAAAGAAGATATCATTTACTGTTCAATAACCGGTTATGGGCACAATAGCCCCTACCGTGAAAAACCGAGCTTTGATGTGATGATTCAGGGTGAAGCCGGCCTAATGAGCATTACCGGTTTTCCCGATGGGCCTCCTCAGCGTGTTGGGGTGGCAATTGCTGATATTCTCGGTGGATTTCATGCTGTCGAAGGAATTTTACTGGCTCTTTTAGTTCGCCAGAAGACGGGTAAGGGTCAATTTATAGATGTTTCTTTAATGGATTCGATCATAGCAATCCTTACCTACCAGGCCGGTAATTTTCTTGCAACAGGGGAGACGCCTGCACGGGTTGGGAACCGTCATCCCATGATCACACCTTATGAAAGTTTTGAAACCAGCGATGGCTATGTCATTTTTGCAGTGGGGAATCAGCGTCTCTGGGAAAATTTTATAAATGTCCTGGGCCGGGAAGATTTAAATAAAGACCCCCGTTTTGCCGACATGACGAGCCGTAACCGGAACCCTGCTGAATTGAAGAGTATTCTGGAAGATATCACCAGGGAAAAAACCACTGAAGAATGGGTTTCTGTTATGGAAAAAGCCGGTGTGCCCTGCGGCAGAATCCGTACTATCGATCAGGTACTGACAGACCCACATGTAGATGTAAGAGAAATGGTGGTCGAAAGAGAACATCCGAAAGCAGGCCTGATTAAGCTGATCGGTGTTCCAACCAAACTCTCGCTTACGCCCGGCGATGTTACTTTGCCGCCTCCTACACTGGGACAACATACAGTTGAAATTTTAAAAGGCCTCGGCTATAGCGACGCAGAAGTATCAGAGTTAAAGGATAATGGTATCGTCTGAGCAATGAGGGGTTGATAAGATCAACGATTACATCATTGAACCGGTCTGGCATGCCTCTGATCTTAATGAGCATCAGCATGACCGATATTTCAACCCGATCTCTATACACGAAAAGGTTATTAATCTTCAGGTTGAATCCTGGGCGCACCTGCTGATTATTTCCGATACATCGATCGAGGCCGGTCCGGCAACTATAGCCCTCGACAGCGCTGATTTTGCTTTTTTCAGAAACTCGCTGGGTAAAAACTACAAAGGTTTGTTTCAAAATAATTATCTGAAGATATGTTCTGAAGACGAAACTGTTTCAATCAATTGGCGAAAAAGTGAAAATAGATCTTTTTCGCCAATTATGTTTAATAATCCTGAACGAGTCCTGATCAATAAATCTTTATCATTTTATAAAAATATTCTGGCTGAAATTCATCTGCCAACTGCTGCTGCCGTGCTGCTTGGATTGCCGGGAGGCGAAAGTTATTTTCGGCATGAAATCGCAGATAATTTTCCACTTCTGGCAGATGCCCTCCTTCATCAGGACAAACAGGCATTTATTGAGTACAGCCATAAAATTGCCGGAATGGGCAGGGGATTAACACCGACAGGAGATGATTTACTGCACGGCGCTCTTATAGCATCACACTACTTTGCAGATAATTTAAATTTTATTGAATCAGTAAAAAAAGATTTTCTCACCACATCACTTAAGACAAATATCTTTGGCAGACATATGATTGAAATCGGTCTTAAAGGGCTGACACCGGAAATATTTAAAAATTTTTTGATCAGTATTGCTCTTGGGCAACCGGATAGAGCTATATATAAAAGTATCAGCCTCATCGGTTCCAGCAGCGGCCTGGATGTGATCATAGCCATGATCTATATTTCAAATGAGCTGTTTGTATAATAGAAACAAACAAATAATCTAAAATTTATTTATTTGTAATAAAGGGTTTTTTAGATTTGTATTGAATTTGCTTAATAGATAAAATTAAAGATTTATTCTGATGTTATAAGACAGCAGATTGCTTATTTATCAATTAAAACAGAACAGGGGAGGTGGTCGATAATATATAATCTGCTTCAAATCAGTTTAAAACTTCAAAAAGGAGGATTACATGAATGATTGAAGCAAAAGAAATGGTTTACACTTTAGATGATGTTCCCAAGCCGTTTGGTAAAGCCCTCGGTCTGGGTATTCAGCACGTGTTAACCATGTTTGGCGCCACTGTAGCCGTGCCGCTGATTATTGCGCCTGCGCTCGGTGCTTCACCAGAACAGACAGCCGTCCTTGTTGCATCAGTTATGCTTGCCTCAGGTATCGCTACATTTCTGCAGGTTAACTTTGGAACCCGTCTTCCGATTATTCAAGGCGTATCGTTCTCATTTTTAGGACCCTTTTTTGCGATTATTGGACTGACTATTGCCGGCGGGATGGAAGTTTCGATGCAGCATATTGCCGGAGCGATTCTGCTTGGCGCCATTGTTGAAATGATTGTCGGTTTTACCGGCTTGATTGGTAAGGTCCAGAGGTTTGTCAGTCCGGTTGTAATTGGGCCGGTTATCGCTATGATCGGTTTGGCTCTCTACACGGCCGGTGCCCCTATGGCCGGAGCAAACTGGTGGTTGGCGATAACTGTTATATTTTTTGCCTTCTTCTTTTCACTCATTCTTGGCCCGAAACAGCCTTTCTTCGCTCTCTTCCCGATTCTGCTGGCAATTATAGTTGCCTATATTCTCGCTATTATTCTCGGCGAAGTGAGCTTTGAGGCAGTCAGGAATGCTCCCTGGATTCGCCTGCCCTGGGGCTCCGGCGGCTGGGTATTACCCTGGGGGGCGCCAAAGTTTGAATTTGGTTTCTTCCTGATTATTTTGGCCGGGTACCTGGCTTCGATGATTGAATCATACGGCGACTATCACGCTATAAATGCGGCAGCGCAGGGACCTGAACTTACTGACAAGCAGATCAGCCGCGGTATCGGAATGGAAGGTCTTGGCTGCTTTATCGGCGCACTGTTCGGTGGTTTGGCCAGCACCAGCTATACCGAAAATATCGGACTCGTCGGTCTGACCAGGGTCGCCAGCCGTTATGTAGTTAACATAGCGGTGGTAGTTCTGATCCTGATGGGTATTATCGGCAAGTTCGGCGGTCTCGTGGCAACCATTCCGGGCGCCATTGTAGGCGGCTTGTACTGCACATTGTTCGGTATGATCGCATCGATTGGGATCAGCAACTCGGCCAAGTCGGATTTAAGCTCCATGCGCAACCAGATGATCATGGGCTTTATTCTCTTCATGGGTCTGAGTCTTCCTTACTATTTTTCGATTACAGAAATAGCTTTTGAACCTGTTTGGCTTTCCAACATTGTCGTATCAATCGGTTCAACCGGGATGGCTGTCACTGCAATCTTAGGTCTGATACTTGACAACGTAATTCCCGGAACCGATGAAGAGCGCGGCTTGCATCACTTTGGCCAGAATAATAAATAATCTTATTAGTTTACTGATAAAGAGAGACGGCCTGATTTATTGCCGTCTCTCTTTTCATTAAATTGTACTGTTGCGAAATAGTTTTAAAATATTTATCGCAATTTCGAGATTAAGTGCACTTTCCGGATTATCAAGGCTTACCCCTGTCAGTTCTTCTATTTTTTTAATCCGGTACAGAACAGTGTTATAGTGTGTATAAAGTCTGGTTGAGGTCAACTTTAAATTGCGGTTTGTTTCATAATAAGTTTCAAGAGTTTTAATCAAATCACCCTTTTTGTTTCGATCATATTCAAAAACAGGGTGTAACAGCTCCTCAACAAAGCGTTCCAACTCAGTGCGGTTTTTTTCGCTCAGTATTTTATAAAATCCAAGATTGTCAAAGAAGATAACATTTGATCGTTCCGATAACTGGGCAATTTTAAGAGCTTCCCTGGCTTCTTCATAACTTCGGTTAATTTTGCGTATATCAGAATATGCTTTACCAACGCCAACATTCACAGGTATATTCGTCCTGGTCGATCTTTGCAGGTACTCAACCAGATCATTAACAGTTTCTTTCAGAGAAGTTAACGGACTCATTTTATTTACTCCAGTCACCACTACAATATTATTGCCTTTAATCCCGGCGATCAGGTTATATTCACATTCATTTCGCAGAAAAGCGTTTATCTCTTTTAACAGGCTCTCTTTGGAACGCGATCCGTTGATATCCATATATCTTTTTATTTCATCAATCTCATTAAAACTGCTATCGTTTAACAAGATTACCGCAGTCGGCAGCTCCAGGTCTATGTTAAATACTTTTCCCCGGTTAATTACTTCCCCTACATTATCAAAATCACAGGATAATAGGATTTCCAGAAAATCGCCGTAGTAACTTTTTTCAATCTCGTAAATTGCTTTTCTTTTTGTAAATTCAAGCGCTGCAATTGTTGCCGCCCTTTCAAGGGTTAAAATATCGGGTTCAAAAATATAATTATTTACTATCGCCACTATATTGCCATATTGATATTTGTCAGCAATAATCGGGATACGAATAGCTTTTATTGTCAGAGGCTTATCGCTGTCTGATGCGAGTTCAAGGGAATATTTAACTTCCTTGATATTACCGAAGCGAAGTTTCTCTTTTTTTATTTCAACACTGCCGTCAGAATAGAACAGATCAAATTTATATTTATCCGGGCAATCGTCATTAACAATCAGAACACCATCCCTGTCTACTATGGCAACCGGGTTAGAGATAAGTTTACCAGTTTCTTTGCAAAGCTCCTCCAGGGGGCTTCCATTCAGGGCAAGATCCATTAACTTTTTGTGAGCCTGTTCAAGTTTCTGTAAAATCTTATTTTGTTTATTAAATACCACCCCAAGAATAGGGGCAATAATCTCTGAAAAGGATAAATCATAAGGTACTTCAAGCAGGGGAATACCATGTTCATTTGCGCATTTTATAATGTCATTTGGAATTTCATTCATGTAGCGCTTAGTTTTAATTGCCAGGGCAGCGCTGTTGGCCTGGCCCATCCGCGGAATCAGAGATTGCATTAGTTCAGGGTATTCACGAAAAGAATATCCGGTGGTAAGCAGGAATTCGCCTTCGATTAACCAATCCACTATATCAGGGACTTCAATAACATTAACAAGTTTAATAACCCGGTCCAGACCATCTTCGCCACCTACAACCTTAAGCTGGTTGACAAGATCAAGGGAAAGAGCTTCCCTGACGGTGATGCCATATTGCTTCTGAATTGCGATCAGCCCCTTTACATAATATAGTTAATTATAGTCAAAATGCTTATAAATCTTGATTAGATTGTAACATATCCACAAAGATATTTAATCGATTTATTTGACATTTCTAAAGGATATTTAAGTTAAATGTATAATTTTTATAAATGTAAAGGCAAATCGAAATTAAACTAGCATTGATACACTTGCATATAAGTCATGATCAATTATGAAGGAGGCGTGTAATTTGGTTCTTAAGAGCTATATCTCAAAAAATACTTTTCGTGACTCTGTCTACCTGATGCGTCTTTCAAATACTGTCAGGGGTTTTGAAGGAATCATCGAGGCAGAAGTGATCATCGGCACTGATCATAACAAGAAATTTTTACAGTCCGGCGGTCTTTGGAGTGATAAGATCGAAAAAGAAGCCGGCGCCAACGATCTGATTATTGCCGTCAGGGCAGAAAATGAAGAAAAAGCTGAAAAAGCGATCCAGGGCACATTGGATGAACTCAATAAATCTGTTGAAAGCGAAAATCTTCTTGGTGAATTTGTCCCACGTACATTTGAAACCGCCAAAAAAAATCTTCCCGGAGCAAACCTGGTTCTAATTTCAATTCCGGGCCGTTACGTCGAACGTGAAGCAAATCAGATTCTGGATGCAGGTCTGAACATGATGATTTTCAGTGACAATGTCCCCCTGGAAGCCGAAGTAGCCCTAAAGAAAAAGGCACTTGAAAAAGGACTCCTCGTAATGGGGCCTGACTGCGGCACCGCCATTATTAACGGAGTGCCCCTGGCATTTGCCAATGAGGTGAATAGCGGCAAAATCGGCATTGTTGCCGCTGCAGGAACGGGACTCCAGGAAGTTTCAACCCTGATCAGCAATCTCGGCGAAGGTATCAGCCAGGGGATCGGAACCGGTGGCAGGGACGTTAAGGCTGCAGTCGGGGGCATTACGGTAATTCAGGGTATCGAAGCACTTCTGAACGATAAGGAAACAGAAATCATTGTAATTGTTTCCAAGCCGCCTGATCCGGAAGTCACTGAAAAAGTGCTTGCCGCAGCGGCTAAAAGTAATAAACCTGTCGTAGTTAACTTTTTAGGTGGAAATTTGGAACAAGTCAGGAAAGCAGGGTGCGAACCTGCAGTGACATTAAAAGAAGCTGCGGAAAAAGCAGTCAGGCTGGCTCGCAAAATAAACGCAGAGCCCGATGATACCGGACACATTGTTGACAAAGCACTGGTCCGAAAGACAAAGGAGAATTTTAAGCAGGATCAAAAATATCTGCGCGCTTTGTACTCAGGCGGTACCCTGGCCTATGAAACACTAATAATGCTTCATAAAAGCGTTGGTTCAATATACACAAACCTCGGCTTCGATGGAGCTGAAATAATTAGTGATGTCTACAAGAGTGAAGGACACACGATTATAGATTTCGGCGAGGATGAGTTTACCCAGGGAAGGCTGCACCCCATGATTGATCCAACCCTGCGCAACAACAGAATCATTGAAGAAGCTAAAGATCCTGAAACAGCAGTGATTATGCTCGATCTGGTCCTCGGGTATAACGCTCATCCGGATCCTGCCGGCTCAGCTCTTGAAGCAATCAGAGAAGCAAAAGAAATGGCTAAAAAAGATAACCGGCATTTATGTTTCGTAACAACTGTTTGCGGCACAGATGAAGATTTCCAGAACCGAAGTGAACAGGTGAAAAAGCTTAAAGAGGAGGATGTCCTGGTATTCCCGAGTAACGCAGATGCAGCAGCTTTTATAGAAGAGCTTTTAAAGTAGAACTTAATTGCTGATATTAATAAGACAGTAAAGTCTTAAATTAACAAGGAGGCCTGAATATATGGAAAGCTTATTTAAGAGCGAGTTAAAAGTAATTAATATGGGTCTCGAAGGATTTGCCGAGACTCTGAATGAAAGAGGCACAACCGTCATGCATGTTCGCTGGCAACCACCGGCCATGGGTGATGATGATCTTCTCAGTTTACTGGATAAATTAAAATAACACGGGAGGTGTAAGTTGTAATGAGTAAAATTGATCAAGCAAACCAGGAAGCCGTTAAAAGGATGATGCTTTCAAGACCGGTATGGGTTGATATCGGCAGAGCCAAAGATGTTATACCCGGTATGAAGGATAACCTATTCCTTCACGCAGGGCCGCCAATCACATGGGATAGAATGAGCGGTCCACTCAGGGGCGCAATAATGGGGGGATTGATCTATGAAGGTAAAGCGAAGAACGCAGAGGAAGCGGAAAAGTTGGCCGCCTCCGGGGAAATTGAGTTCGCTCCCTGTCATCACTACAATTCTGTAGGCCCCATGGCCGGTGTTATAACACCTTCGCAGATGGTATTTATCATCGAAGACAAAGAGTGGGGTGGTTATACCTATTCAAACATGAATGAAGGCTATGGTAAAGTTCTACGTTACGGAGCATTTGACGATGAAGTTCTTGATCGGCTGCGCTGGTTGGACGAAGTATATGCTCCGGTAATTAAAGAGGCTGTACACCTGGCAAAAGGTGTGGACATGAAGTCTATTATTGCCCAGGCGCTTCATATGGGAGATGATGGTCATAACCGCAACAGGGCCACCACTTCACTGTTTATAAGGACAATTGCTCCCTTTGTGGCCGAGACAGAGTGGGGCAAAAAGACTGAATATGATGCTCCGCGTTTGGATCTCTCCAATGTATCCGAATATTTCAAAGGCAATAAAGCTTCCGCTGCAGCCGAGGTACTGGCATTTATGCACAGCAATGATCTCACTTCACTTAATGCAATTATGGCCGCTTGCAAGAGCATGGCCCTTGCTGCTCATGGTGTAGAGCACTCAACAATGGTTACAACTATGGCCCGCAATGGAACAGACTTTGGGATTAGGGTTAGCAGCACTGGCGATAAATGGTTCACCGCACCTGCTAACATACCGGACGGCCTTTATTTCTCCGGTTTCACATCTGATGATGCTAATGGAGATATCGGTGATAGCGTTATTACAGAAACTGTCGGTATCGGTGGTTTTGCAATGGCGGCAGCTCCTGCTATTGTTAACTTTATTGGCGGTTCACCTGCGGATGCATTCGATGCTACAAATGAAATGTATGAAATAACGATAGCTGAAAATAATAACTTTAACATACCGGCGATGGACTTTAAAGGGACTCCTACTGGTATTGATGTCCGTAAAGTTGTTGAAAAAGGCATCGTACCCAGAATTAACACCGGTATAGCACACAAGGAACCGGGTGTTGGACAGGTAGGGGCAGGAATCGTAAAACCGCCGATGGAGATGTTTATTGCGGCACTTAGAGAACTGGCCAAGTAGAAATAATTCCACTTTTAGTTCGGTCAAGTTTTAATACGGAGGTGAACCGGAAAGATGCTTTCCTATGAATATATAAAAACAGGCGATTTGCAGGAAGCGTTTAAACTGCTTGAAAGCAGGGAGCATGTCTACCCTCTGGCAGGCGGAACCGACCTCATTGTCGGTATGCGCGGCGGCAAATTTGTCCCGGAGTTGATTTTGGATCTTAAAGATATCGAAGAGTTTAAAGTGCTCACGGAAGACAATAAAGGCATTACGATCGGTGCTTTGGTAACTTTAAATGAGATATGCCAGTTTAAGCCGGTAGTAGACAATATTCCTATTTTGGCAGAAGGT
Source organism: Bacillota bacterium (assembly GCA_019428945.1). Taxonomy (GTDB): domain Bacteria; phylum Bacillota; class Dethiobacteria; order DTU022; family DTU022; genus JAABTH01. The sequence goes on from JAHYJM010000001.1 coordinate 9,998, forward strand.
TGTCATAGTGTTGGCAGTTACATGATTCGCAACAGGGCAACAATTGCCGGTAATATTTGTAATGCTTCACCAGCAGCTGATACATCAGCACCGCTGTACTGCCTGGATGCTGTTGTTAATATAATCGGTTCGGGAGGCAGCAGAACTGTTCCGGTAGATGAATTTTTTAACGGTCCGGGGCAAAATGCCCTGAATAAGGGCGAGCTGGTACAGTCAGTCACAGTTCTAAAACCTTATCCGGAAGGAAAAGGGGTTTATTTTAAAGCTTCCAGAACAGGTTCAGTAGACCTTGCCACTGTCGGGGTTGCGGTACAAAGCTGGGGAGACCGGGTAAAGGTAGCTGTCGGAGCAGTAGCTCCGACTCCGGTCAGGGCATTATCAGTTGAGAATGCTGTTAATGAATATGGTGAAAAAGATTGGTCAAAAGCAGCTGCTTTAGTTAATAATGATATCTCACCGATAACCGATCTAAGAGGCTCCCGTGAATATCGCTACCATATTGTTGAAGTTCTGGTCCGTCGTGGCCTTGAACAGACGATGGGGGTGTGAACGTGTCTGAAAAAATCACTATAAGCTTTACTATTAACGGAGATAAAGAAACAAGAGAAGCAGCTGTGGGGCAGACCCTGCTTAGCTTCATCCGTGATGAGCTGCACCTGACTGGCACTAAAAGCGGTTGTGAAATCGGAGAATGCGGCGCCTGCACTGTATTGCTGAATGGCAAACCGGTAAACTCCTGCCTGGTCCTTGCTGTTGAACTTGACGGAAAAGAGCTTGTGACAATCGAAGCGCTATCTAAAAACGGCAAGCTCGATAAATTACAACAGACGTTTATTGATCATGCAGCTTTTCAGTGCGGTTACTGCACGCCGGGTATGATCATATCAGCTAAAGCTCTACTTGAACGCAAACCGAATCCCAGTGATGAAGATATTAACGAAGCCCTTAGTGGGAATCTTTGCCGCTGCGGCGCTTATCAGGAAATTAGGGCGGCAATTAAAGACGCCGCCAAGAAATGAGCGGGAAAGGAGGATTAAAATGTCTGAATTAAAATGTGTCGGAAAAGCAGTTACACGAAAGGATGCCATAGAGAAGGTTACCGGTTCAGCGGAGTTTATTGAAGACCGTTTTCTGGGACCGCTTCTTTATGCTAAAATGAAAAAAAGCACGGTAGCCCACGGTAAAATTAAAAAACTTGATCTATCAAAAGCCCTTAAGCATCCGGGTGTTAAAACTGTGCTTACCGGCAAAGATTATAAAAATAAAATCGGACTTTACCTGGTCGACAGAGACTTTATGGCGGTCGATAAAGTGCGTTTCTGGGGCGAACCGGTTGCACTGGTTGTCGCATCAACTGAAAAAGCGGCAGCAGAAGCAGTTGAACTGATCGAAGTTGATTATGAAGAACTGCCAGGTGTGTTTGATCCCTTTGAAGCTCTGAAACCGGAAGCGCCTCTAATTCATGAGGAACTGGGCAGCTATGAAGTCGTGCCAATTTTCTACCCCAAGGCTGGCACAAATGTAGCCAACCACTTCAAGCTGCGCAAGGGTGATACTGAGAAAGGGTTTGCAGAAGCAGATATTGTGATTGAAAAAGAATATTATGTGCCCCAGATGCAACATGTACCGATAGAAACCCACAAGGCTGCCGCTCATTGGAGTCCCGATGGCAAGCTGACAGTTTGGAGCACCGCCCAGTCGCCCAATGTAGTACGCCAACTGCTGGCCAAAGCATTCGAGATGCCCATGCATAAAATAAGAGTAATTTCCAGTTACATCGGTGGTGGTTTCGGCTGTAAAGCCGGCGCTTCACTTGAAGGGCTCGTTGTTCCGGTTGCCCAAAAGTTTCCCGGTTATGTGGTTAGAATTGTCTTTAACCGTGAAGAAGATATGCAGGGAACATTTACCCGGCAGGCTCTCTATTCAACTCTTAAAACCGGGGTGCGCAAAGATGGCAGAATTACAGCATTAGAGTATAAAATGATCTGGGACGGCGGGGCTTATACCGAGTACGGAGTTAATATTGTTCGTGCTGCCGGGTACAGTTCATCCGGCGCTTACGATATACCGAACGTAAAAACCGATTCTTATTGTGTCTATACAAATAATTCAATCGGTGGCCCTGTACGTGGGTTCGGTATGTGTGAAATGCAGTGGGGCATTGAAAGACAGATTGACTACATTGCCAGGGAACTTAACATGGATCCACTGGAAGTACGCCTGATAAATGGTATGAAAAAAGGTTCTACAACAGCATCTGGTCAGGTTGTACATGATGTCGACTACGAAAAATGCCTGAAAACTGTCGCCGATCAAATCGGCTGGGGCAAAAAAGAACAGCCTGAAAAGGGTAAATTACGTGGAAAAGGAATTGCCGGTCTCGTAAAATGTCCCGCCCAGCCCAGTAATGCTGCTTCCTCAGCGATCATCCGTATTAATGAAGACGGAACAGCTCATGTGATGATCGGTGCTACAGAAATGGGTCAGGGAATGCTTACTGCAATCAGCCAGATTGCTTCTGAAGCCTTAAATATACCGATCGAAAAAATAGATATTAAAGTTCCAGATACTGATTTTACACCATACGAATGGCAAAGTGTGGGCAGCAGGATTACATATACCTGCGGCACTTCAGTTAAAAGGGCTGCCGAAGATGCATTAGGACAGATCTACTATATTGCTGCAAATCTGCTTGAAGTCCCTGTGGAAGATCTGACCTTTGACGGTAAAATAGTTTATTCAACAAAAGATCCTGAGATAAAAGCAACAATCAGGGAAGTGGCCGACAGTTGCAAGAAGTGCACCGGTGAAGGTATTGCCGGTCCGATTATTGGCAAGGGGTCGTTTGTTCCTAAAAATATGACCAATCTCGATCCTGAAACCGGACAGGGTAACCCCGGGATGTTCTACTGTTTCGGCGCAACCGGTGTAGAGGTTGAAGTAGATATAGAAACCGGTGTTATTAAAGTACTTCAGCTTGCCACCTCTATTGATGCCGGTAAAGCGATTAATCCACAGCTATGCACTGTACAGCTTCACGGAGGCACAATTATGGGCCTTTCAACTGCTCTATATGAAGATGTTCGTTTCGATAAAGGAGTAATGCTGAACCGTAATTTCACCGATTATAAGATTGCCAGCATCGATAATACTCCTCACATTGAAAGTTTCATTATTGAAACACCTGAGACCAATGGCCCATACGGAGCCAGGGGTATTGGTGAACAGCCAATGATTGGAGTCGCCCCGGCTGTGGCCAACGCAGTCTGTGATGCTCTCGGTGTAGAGTTTAATACATTTCCGCTTACCCCTGAAAGAGTATGGAGAGCACTAAAAGAAAAAAAGTAGTATAATAAAATCAGTCTCCGACAGAGGGGTGCGGCAGACCGCACCCCTTATTCTATTCCAGGGGGTATTTTATAAGATGCTTCCCCGCTTAGTTCTTATTAAAGGTGCCGGAGATCTGGCCTCAGGCGTTGCTCACCGTTTATGGTTTTCCGGTTTTAGGGTGGTTATGCTTGAACTGCCGGCTCCGCTTGTTGTTCGCACAACCGTATCTTTCGCTTCAGCTGTTTATGAAGGCTCAATTGAAGTTGAATCTTTAACGGCTAAGTTGTGTCCTGGACCTGAAGAGGCAGCCTGCTGTCTTTCAGATGACATTATACCGGTTATAGTTGATCCTGATGCCAAATCAATTGATTTCTTGAAACCTGAAGTTATAATCGATGCGATTATGGCCAAAGGTAACCGCCTCACAAAAATTACCGATGCGCAATTGGTGATTGGTCTTGGGCCCGGCTTTACAGCCGGTTTAGACTGCAGCGCTGTTATTGAAACTAAACGCGGCCATAATCTTGGCAAAGTTATTCATAGTGGCAGCGCGGCTGATGATACTGCCGAGCCCGGCTTAATCGGAGGTTATGGGATAGAAAGATTACTCAGGGCGCCTGCCGGCGGAACATTCAAGCCGCTTAAAAATATCGGCGAAACGGTTAAATCAGGAGAAGCCGTTGCAATGGTAAATGATGTGCCAATAAGAACTCAGATTAGCGGACTGATACGGGGAATGCTTTATCCGAATCTTGAAATTAAAGCAGGAACCAAGGTCGGCGATATCGACCCCCGTGGTGAAGAAGTAGATTACCTGACAATCTCTGATAAAGCCAGGGCAATCGGCGGGGGAGTTCTAGAAGCAATTTTGTACAGGTACAACAGGTAAATAATGTTAAATGAATATGTGGAGGTAAGAAAATGATCTCGGATACTTTAAAATCAAACCTCTTATTGCTGGAATATTGTTATTGCAACAGCTGCATGCGAATTAAAGGGCTTGATGAAATCATTACGGATGATGAAGGTAATCTGCTGTGCAGTCATTGCGGCAGCCGCGAGCTTGATGAGCCGGGATGGGTTATATGTCCACATCAGAAAATGACTGCTGTAAAATGCCCGCGGGCAGGAAAAGGTATAATCAGTAACGACTCAGGTCTTGAATGTTCAGATCGCTGTTTCTTCCGTTAATCCGGTAAATGGAGTAAATTCAAGTTATGGAGCAACTATCACTGTTTTACTCTTTAAAGTTTAAACCTCCCGCTGTGATCGCCTTTTTCGGCGGCGGCGGAAAAACTTCGTTAATGCGGGTTTTAGCGGAAGAAATGGCTCTCTCCGATCACAAGGTGCTGCTAACCACAACTACTAAAATTTATCCCTATCGGGGAATGCCTCATTTTTACCTAGAGGAAAATAGGGATATGATAAAAGAGCTAAAAAAACACTTCAGTTCTCATAATCTGGCTGTTATTGGCTATCCTCCAAGCCCAGACGGTAAAATCCGGGGAATAGATAATGATTATATAAAAATAATTTTTGAAACCCTGCAGGTTTCGGTATTAGTGGAAGCCGATGGCTCAAAGGGAAAGCCAATTAAAGGGTTTGCAGACTATGAGCCTGTAATACCTGATTGCAGTGATCTTCTAATTCCGGTTATTGGTGCTGATGCCCTCGGAGCAGAAATAAATAACAAAACGGTACATCGTCCTGAATTACTTCGTGTAATCACGGGCAGTAAAGATTCGAAACCGGCTTCGCTCGGTGAAGCGGACCTTGCCAAAGTTTACTGCCGCATGACGCTCATTGGAAAGAACCAGGCATCAAAAGCAAAAACTATTTATGTCCTAAATAAGTATGATCTTCTGAATGCTCCTTCAAAAGCACACTCTATAGCGAAACTGATGGTTAATTATAACTGCCGCGGCAGATTTCTCGTAACTGAGACATTAGGAGCTAACCCGGTCAAAATGAACCTGAGGCTGGATAATAACCAGGAAGCCGTAAGTGTTTCCTGCATCATACTTGCCGCGGGACAATCATCCAGGATGGGAAAAGACAAGCTGTCCCTGTATTTCCGTGATTCGACGATACTCGGGGAAACTGTAAAACAGGTTAGTAACGCCGGATTCGATGAACTGATTCTGGTAACAAAGCCTAACAGCCACTGGAAAGATATCTTAAGAAACTATGATATAAAGATTGTCGAGAACCCTGCCTACATGGAAGGCCAGGCAACTTCCCTTATTGCCGGCCTGAGAAAAGTTGACCCCTGCACCCAGGGTATTTTATTTGCGCTGGGCGATCAGCCCTTAATTAAATCGTCTACCTACAAATCTCTAGTAAAGACTTACAGAAATAACCTAAAACCTGTCACATACCCCCTGTACAGGGAAAAACGCGGAAATCCCGTTATAATTGACCGTTCAATATGGCCTGAACTGTTAAATCTAAAAGGCGATCAAGGGGGAAGGAGCTTCATCAAAAAACTCGAACCGGGCTGCTTAAATCCGGTGGATACTGCAGATGCAGCAGTTCTTCTTGACATAGATACAGCTGAAGATTATAAAATGCATAAATGACGGTGTTAATCCCCCGTCATTTATTATCACTCAATTTATTTGCTTAATGTAAAATTAACAATCTAAACCCGATAAGCCTTAAAGACTGTTAGATCGACCAGGTAATCCGGGTGTCACTGCTTGTAATTACAGCCATTTTACGTATTTTGCTTACTACTAGTTCCAGCTTTTCCATATCTTCTGCCTCGATAAATGCAATTATGTCAGCAGGTCCGGTAACAACATGTGCTTGTTTAACACCTTCAACCTTGCGGATTGCCTTAATTACCTCGACAGGGTCCTTAGATCCGAACTGTATAAATATATAAGCCGTGATCATGACAAACCTCCTTGTCCATAATTGATTTAAATCCGAGCTTAATCTGATTATCTCTGCTCTTATATTTTACTTTTAAATATTATCTTTGTAAAGTAAACGGCGGAGATTTTAAACCCCCGCCGTTACTGCATTTTAACTTGGTGAGCCATCCAGGGCTCGAACCTGGGACACCCTGATTAAAAGTCAGGTGCTCTACCAACTGAGCTAATGGCCCATCTTGGTGGAGAGGACTGGATTCGAACCAGTGAAGGCGCTGCCAGCAGATTTACAGTCTGCCCCCTTTGGCCAACTTGGGTACCTCTCCACGACTTCTTGTGGAGCCGACGGTGGGACTCGAACCCGCAACCTGCTGATTACAAATCAGCTGCTCTTCCGTTGAGCTACGTCGGCCAAACAATTACTGCTTTTAGAGCATAATCAGTATAGCTTATTTTATAAAATACGTCAACACGACAAGAGCAGGAATTTTTCATTAATCTCGCGAAGATTTTATAGTAACAATGCTATGACTTTTATTTTCATATTTAAGGGGGGCACCGCATGACTGATCTAAAGGTAGCAATAATCGGTGGAACGGGTGTTTACGCTCAGGATATGCTTGAAGAGGAAAAAGATATCACTCTCGATACCCGCTATGGCTCTGTGACAATGACTCAGGGCAGATATAAAGGTAAAACGGTATATTTCATGGCCCGGCACGGAGGCGGTCACTCTGTTCCGCCACACCTGGTTAACTACAGGGCAAATATAGCCGCATTGAAGAAACTGAATGTTGATGCTGTGATCGCTACTGCTGCTGTAGGAACTTTGACAGAAACAATGCCTCCAGGCAGCAGAGTTATCATAGATCAATTCATAGATTTTACAAAAAACCGTGTTCTTACCTTTTACGAAGGACAAGGCGGGTTTGTAGTCCATACTGATTTCACTGAGCCTTACTGTTTTGAAACGAGAGCGGCTATACTTAAAGCCGGTGAAAAGCTGACTGACAAACCAGTTGATGGAGGTTGTTATGTCTGCGCAGAAGGGCCAAGGTTTGAAACCCCTGCTGAGATTAAAATGATTAAACAGGCAGGCGGAGATCTGGTCGGTATGACGAATGTGCCGGAGGTTACCCTGGCCCGGGAAGCGGGGCTTTGCTATGCTACGATAGCCCTTGCTACTAATTATGCTGCCGGTATTTCCAAAACCCCTCTGAATCATGAAGAGGTTCTTGAAGAGATGGAAAGAGGCAAGGCCGATCTGCAGAAGTTACTGATACTTTCAGTGGAAGAAATATCCGGGGATAAAAGATGCAGCTGTGCCGAAGCGGGTAAATATTGGAGTGAGGAGCATCACGCCTGATGGGTAACAATCCTATTGAGCATATTGCCTGGAGGGAAGAGAAGCTGTACCTGCTGGACCAACGCCTTCTGCCGCATGAAATTGCTTTTAAAGTATGCGATTCATATCATGATGTAGTAAAAGCTATCAAAGATATGTATGTAAGAGGAGCTCCTGCTATTGGAATAAGCGCTGCATTTGGCATGACCCTGGCTGCCGGTGAAGCTCTGGCTAAAAGATTATCTTCCGAAAAAACCAGAGAATTGTTAAAAGCCGCCGCAGTTGACCTTGCCAATTCCCGGCCTACGGCAGTTAACCTGAAGTGGGCGATAGATAAAGCTGATCAGTGGCTTTCAAAATATGACAATGCCTCCACTGTGGAGATCTACAAAGGGTTGGAACAGCTTGCCCTGACTATATTTAACGATGACATTATTAACAACCGGCAGATCGGATTTAACGGTTCAAAACTGGTTCCCCAAAAAGCTGTTATATTGACTCACTGCAATGCCGGCGCTCTTGCAACCGGCGGTTTCGGCACAGCTCTCGGTGTTATAAGGGCTGCTGTTGAGGAAGGTAAAATAGTCAGTGTGCTTGTAGATGAAACCAGACCGCTGCTGCAGGGGGCCAGAATAACCGCTTTTGAGCTTTTAAATGAGGGCATATCGGCAACGCTTATTACTGATAATTCTGCCGGTTACCTGATGTCCACAGGCAAAGTGGATCTGATTGTAGTGGGAGCCGACAGGATTGCTGCGAATGGAGATACCGCAAATAAAATAGGCACTTATTCACTGGCAGTCCTGGCCAATTATCATAATATTCCCTTCTACGTGGCAGCCCCTTTATCAACGGTAGATCTAATGATCGATTCCGGTCATGAGATTATTATAGAAGAAAGAAAGGAAATTGAAGTTACCTCGCTTTACGGCAAGTCCATAGCACCTGAAGGCATCAAGGCGCTAAATTATGCTTTCGATGTAACTCCGGCAGAATTAATTACAGCAATAGTCACTGAAAAAGGTGTTATAAAAAAACCGGATAGAAATAAAATAGCAGCTCAGTTCAGGGAAGGAGGCTTTTCTTTTGAAGAGCATATTGATTAAAAACACCCTGCTCATAACATTAGACGACAACAGGCCTGATTACTTCAACGGAGATATTTTACTGGATCATGGTCTTATAGCTGAAATCTGCGAAGCTCCGGCATCGGTAGATCCTCAACGGGCCGATCATATAATCGACGGGAGCCACTTGATTGTTATGCCCGGTTTAATCAACACCCACGGACATGCGGCAATGACACTGTTCAGGAGTTTTGCTGATGACCTGCCGCTGAAAGAGTGGCTGGAAGATAAAATATGGCCGATTGAGGAATACCTAACAGCTGATGATGTATACTGGGGTACAATGCTGGCTATCGCAGAAATGATTAAGGGCGGAACAACTACATTTACTGATATGTATTTCTACATGGAAAAAGTTGCTGAAGCTACTGCAGAAAGCGGCATCAGGGCTGTTTTGTCCAGGGGAATGATCGGCTTTGGAGATTCAGCAGCACAGGGTTTACGCGAAACTGAGCAGTTCATCAATAACTGGCAGGGAAGGGAAGAAGGCCGGATTAATGTATATCTGGGCCCCCATGCCCCATACACATGTCCGCCTGAATATCTGAAAAAAGTAATGGCCCTTGCAGAAAAAACAAGCAGACCGCTTCAAATTCATCTTTCCGAAACCAAAAGAGAGGTGGAAGAAAGTATCCGTAATTTTGGTAAAAGCCCCGTTGAACTTGTTTATGAGCTGGGTCTCTTTAATTATCCCGTTACGGCTGCTCATTGTGTGCACTTAAGTGATCGTGATTTGGAAATATTGGCTGACAGACAAGTCGGCGTTGCCCATAACCCGGGCAGCAATTTAAAACTGGGCAGTGGAATAGCCCGGGTGACTGATATGCTTGAGAAAGGTATCAGTGTCGGAATCGGCACTGACGGAGCAGCCAGCAATAACAACCTTGATATGATTGAAGAAATCCGTCTCGTTGCCCTGCTGGAAAAGGGGATAAAAATGGACCCCACACTGGTGGAGGCAAAAACTGCCCTTAAGATGGCCACATCAATTGGAGCTTCCGCTTTGAACCTGAAAGAAATCGGCATCCTGAAAGTAGGGTTCAAAGCTGATCTTATCGGTATCAGCCGCAACCATCCCAACCTTATGCCTATGCACAACCCGCTCGCCCACATTGTCTATGCAGCAGCAGCAGCAGATGTGGAATATGTAGTTGTCAACGGGAACATCCTCCTCAATAAGGGCGAACTGACGGGAATTGATGAAGAAAAGATCATGTATGAAGCTTCAAAACATGCAGAACGGCTTGTTATAGAAAATAAAGGAAAACAGGATGAATAATATGGATAACTTACATATTCTAATCACTAACGATGATGGGATTCACGCTGATGGCATCCAGTATTTAAGCCAGGTACTGGCTGAAGATAACAGTAATTACAGACTCTCAATTATTGCGCCTGATCGTGAAAGAAGCGCCGTGGGTCACGCAATTACCATGCATAAACCGCTAAGGGTCGAACATATAACTTTTATGCATAACCCGGCGCTGTCAGGTTGGTCGGTAAATGGCACACCCTCTGACTGTGTAAAGCTGGCAGTGGAAGCTATTCTTGATCACAAACCCGACCTGGTTATTTCAGGCATCAACAGGGGAAGCAATCTCGGCACCGATGTCCTTTATTCCGGTACTGTATCCGCAGCGGTTGAAGGTTTAATCATGGGTATTCCTTCTGTAGCATTATCCTTAACGGCTGCTGGAAAGAGCGAAAATTACATTTATGCAGCCCGTTTTATCGGCAAGCTGATACCGGTCCTGATCAATAGCTCTATTGAACCTTCTACGTTAATCAATGTGAATGTTCCTGCAGATACAGGTTCTATTAAGGGTGTCAGGGTTACATCGCTCGGTTCACGGCGTTATTGCAACACTTTTGAAAAACGTGTCGATCCGCGGGGTATGTATTATTACTGGATGGCCGGAGAACTTGTAGATGATGATCCTGAAGATGATGACAGCGATACTAAAGCAATCAGGGAAAAGTATATTTCTGTTACACCAATCCACTTTCAACTTACAAACCGGCAGGTTATGCCCGAATTGAACCGGTTAATTGATTCAATCAGTTAGAAACCATGTTCAAAGAAAACGGTACAAATAAGGTGGTTTAAATGCCAGTTCTTGAATCGTACGGAAAAAATTGCTACCGGATACCCCGGCAGGGCAATATGAATGCAGATGTTCTTGTTTATCTAAACAGGGAACTCTACGAGGATTTCAAAGAAGACCAGCCTATCCAGCAGCTTATAGATGCCGCTACCCTGGAGGGTGTAATCAACCCGGTTATCGGTATGCCCGACATTCATACAGGTTTCGGACTGCCAATTGGCGGGGTTATGGCTATGGATGCCCATAAGGGGCTTGTCTCTGCAGGAGCTGTGGGGATGGATATAAATTGTGGCGTACGACTCCTGCACACAAATATTGCTGCTACAGATTTACACCTGCCTGAATTAAAAAAACTGATTGATGCAATAGAAAAAAGGGTGCCAAGTGGAATTGGCCAAAAAAGCAGACATTCTGCAGAAATAAGTAAAAACTTTAATGAAATTCTTATCAAAGGTGTTCCTCATTTAATAGAGATGGGAATCGGCCGCGATGAAGATCCTGATTCGATTGAAGACGGAGGATCTATGGCCGGTGCCGATTTAAAAGCTATCAGTAAAAAAGCATATGACAGGGGACTTCAGTTATCAACAATTGGCGGCGGAAACCATTTTATTGAAATAGGGATGATTGAAAAGATTTATGACCCGGAATCGGCGGCTGCATTCGGCCTGACTGAAGGGAATATTACTGTTCTTATCCATACAGGCAGCAGGGGTTTTGGTCACCAGATCTGCACCGATTATTCTGCAGAAATGAAAAATAAAGCGACGGCTTATAACCTTATTGTGCCATCTGCAGGGCTTGCCTCAGTTCCGATAGAATCGAGGGAAGGACAAAATTATCTCGGCGCCATGGTCGCTGCTGTTAATTTTGCTTTTTGCAATCGACAATGGATCACAGATGATGTACGCAAAGCTTTTTGCTCGGTCTTTGGCGGGGGGGATGTCGATTACGGACTTAATCTGGTCTATGATGTAGCTCACAATACAGCCCGTTTTGAAGAGATAAAAGGTAAGAAAATGCTTATTCACCGCAAAGGTGCAACCAGAGCCTTGCCGGCGGGGCATCCTGATAATCCTGAAAAATATTTAAAAACGGGGCACCCTGTTTTAATTCCCGGCAGCATGGGATCCGCCTCCTATGTTATAAAGGCTGAACACGGTGTTGAAGCTATCTATAATTCGGTTAATCACGGGGCTGGAAGGGTTCTCTCGAGAACTTCAGCAAAAAAAGAAATAACAGTAGAAGATCTTAAAGACAGGCTCGGTAAAGTAATTATTTCCGGCAGGGACTATAAGGCATATCTTGATGAAGCGCCACAGGCCTATAAAAATATTGACCAGGTTGTGGAAACATTTACTGAAATCGGGCTCAGCCGGAAAGTCGCCAGACTACGCCCCCTTGCAGTTATCAAGGGCGAATAAATGACTGAATACCTTAAGATGGAGGGATAATATGATCTACTTAAATGCCGATACTTTACTGAATGCTGCCGCACTTGAAGAAATAATGGATGTGATTGAGCAGGCCTATGCGATTGAAACCGAGGGTTCTTTTGTGATGCCGCCCCGCATGCACATCGACTATAACAATAATACCCTGCTTTATATGCCTTGTTTTCTCGAAACTATTTTTGGCACAAAAATCTTGTCCCTTTTTCCCGGAAACGCTGCAAAAGGGATTCCGGTTATAAGCGGACTTGTGCTTTTAAACGACAAAAACAGCGGTCATCCCCTGGCCATTCTCGACGGTGGCAGACTGACCGCGTTAAGAACCGGAGCAGTCGGTGGAGTCGCTGTCAGGCATACAGCACCACCTGCGGCAAAAAGTGCCGGCCTGGTTGGCTCAGGTGTCCAGGGTTACTATCAGCTTCTTTTTGCATCGAAGGCCCGCAACCTTGAAACTATATCTGTTTATGATCTTGATCAGGATAAAGTAAAAGGATTTTGCGACCGCTTGCAAAAAGATCTGCCTGAAATTGAAATCAGGCCGGCTAAAAAGATTGAAGATTTACTTGATCATTCAGAAATAGTTATTACAGCAACACCTTCAGAAAAACCTGTCTTGCCTGATGATGAAAAACTGCTGCAGAATAAGAGTTACATTGGTATCGGTTCTTATAAACCTGAAATGAGGGAGTTTCCGCGCTCCTTATATAAACTGGTAGACAGAGTATTGATCGATACTGCCCATGGCCTGGAAGAATCGGGCGACTTGATTACACCCCTGCAGGAAAAGTGGATTGAGCCCGGCCAGATTTTAGAATTCGGTAAATATCTTTCCGAAGAGGCTAAAACGGAAATTCCCAACGCAACAACACTTTTCAAATCTGTTGGAATGGCTTTATTTGACATAGCAGTTGGTGAGCTGCTCTATTGTAAAGCGCTGGAGAAAGGTCTGGGGATAAATCTTGATTAAGCGGGAGAAATTAGATATTAATGTAATCCCACCAAGTATTTTTAATGATGTGATCGGCCCGATCATGAGAGGCCCCTCAAGCTCTCATACTGCCGCTGCCGTTCGTATTGGCACCATTGTCAGGCAGTTTCTCGGTAATCCCTGCCGGCGTCTGCTGGTAGAATTTGCGCCGCATGGTTCACTTGCCACTACATATAAAAGTCAGGGTTCAGACATAGGTCTGGTCGGCGGATTGATCGGGATGGAACTTACCGATGACCGCCTGGTTAATGCCCTGGATATTGCCCGAAATAACGGCATTAAAGTAACCTTTAAAATTACAGATTTTGAGGCTTCACACCCTAATACTTACCGGATTTCTGCAACAACTGGAGAAAAAGGCGCTCCTGAATTCAGGTTTTCTTTTATTTCAACCGGGGGAGGAATGATTGAACTTACAAGTATCAACGGTATCCCCATATCTGTAAGCGGAGGCTATCATGAAGCTATTTTTTTTGTCAACACTTCGCTTGTATCAAATGCCTCCCGGCTGGAAGAAAAAATTATCGGGATGCATCCTGAAATAGATACCTGCCGGGTATCTTCTTCCGGACAGTCAGCACTGGTTAACATCAAAACAGCGCAGCCCGCCGGCGCAGAAATTATCGATAATATCAGGGGCTTAGTAAATTACGCTCACCTTGTTCAGCTTGCTCCGGTCTTACCGGTGCATTCCCGCAAAAGTATCAGCGTCCCCTTTAAAAATGCTTCCGAACTGCTCCTTGCTGCATCAACCGGTAATAAAGAGCTATGGGAACTGGCGCTTTTATACGAATCACAAAGAAGCAATCTGGCGGAGGAACAAATTCTCAGGATGGGCAAAGAAGTATTGGCAGCAATGAAAGGATCTATTGAAGAAGGCCTCTCCGGAACCGTTTATAGTAACCGAATCCTCGGCCCCCAGGCTGCAAAAGTTCTAAATCACAATGGCGCGCTGATCGGGGGAAGCCTTATAAAAAACCTTATAGCATATATCACGGCGGCGATGGAGACGAAAAGTGCTATGGGAGTAATAGTTGCTGCGCCAACTGCAGGTTCATGCGCAGGTCTGCCCGGAACTTTGTTTGCCGCTGCAGAAGATCTTGGATCTGATGATACCGCTATCCTTAAGGGTCTGCTTGCAGCCGGCATTACCGGCATTCTAATCATAAATCATAGCACATTTGCTGCTGAAGAATGTGGCTGCCAGGCCGAATGCGGCTCCGGATCGGCTATGACCGCAGCAGGGCTGGTTCAAATGGCCGGCGGTACTGTAGAAACCGCTCTTTCAGCTGCTTCAATGGCCATGCAAAACATTATCGGCATGATCTGCGATCCTGTCGCAAACAGGGTCGAAGTTCCCTGTCTCGGGAAGAATATACTTGCAGGAATGAATGCTGTAGCTTCAGCAAATATGGCTCTTTGCGGATTTGACCAGGTCATACCATTTGATGAAACAATTGCAGCATTTGATCAGGCAGGCAGAATGATTCCGGCAGAACTGCGCTGCACCGGGAAAGCCGGTTTATCAGTTACACCGACATCGCTGCGTATTCATAAAAAGCTAAATCTGCCTGAATATGAAAACGAAGCATAGTATTTATTATGGTATAATTATTAGCGGATTCCTTTATTAATCAGCCCATGTAAAATAATTTTTATAATTACACGGAGGTGTTTAATTTGAAAATTGTCGGCACAAATGAAAAAGAGTGCACACTATGCGGAGCCTGTGAAACAATTTGCTCCACTTTCTATTTTAAAGAAGATAACAGGCTGAAGTCTTCCATTCAGGTAGAAGAAGTTGAAGTCAGCCCCGGAGCAGCTATTCATGTCTGCAACCAGTGCGGCAAATGCATCGAAGTATGCCCGGTGGAAGCTATAACCCGCACTAAAAAAGGTATCGTGATCATTAATAAGAAGACCTGTATAGGCTGCTTTAACTGCGTTGGCGTCTGTCCGACAAACACAATGTTCTGGCATGAAGATCTTGTCGAACCATTTAAATGTATCGCCTGTGCCCGCTGCACCAAAGAATGCCCGACAGAGGCAATCTTTATGGAGGAAGTTTCTTAAAAGCAGGAAACAGGATTTAGAGAAGTGAATCTTTAAGTTGTAATAAATTGGAATACATTTTAAGATGTAACCGATCATAAATAAATTAAATAGACCGTTAATATATTTACAGGAGGCTAAATGATGGCTACGAGTATTGAAGATATGCGTAAATCAAGAAAAGTGCTGGCCGGCTACGATTATGAGCAGGCCGGCGTCGAAAAAGGCTACACGGGAAAAACGCTTTATATAAATATTTCTGATTATACAATTAAACCTAAAGATGTAACCGAAGAGATGAAAGATATCTTCATCGGCGGTAAAGGTTTTGGACTATGGTACCTCTGGAATGGAATAAAACCTGAAACTAAATGGAATGATCCGGAAAACGAAATAGTAATATCTTCCGGTCCGATTGGTGGTATCACCCAGTATCCCGGCTCTGGAAAATCACTGGTAGTTACACTTTCGCCTCTGACAAAATCTATAATGGACAGCAATGTTGGTGGCTTCTTTGGCCCATATCTGAAGTTTTCCGGTTGGGACGCTTTAGAGATTCAGGGAAAATCTGAAAAAGATATTGTAGTCTTCATCGATGGAGATAAAGGTCGGGTTACAATTGAAGAAGTAGATATTGACCCGGCGGCAAGCCATCTGGTCAGTGAGCAGCTCACTGAGCTACTGGCAGAAAATGAAAAAGATAAAAAGAACATTTCAATTGTTTCTTCCGGCAGTGGGGGCGAAAACACCAATATTGGCATTCTTAATTTTTCATTTTACGATCTGCGCAGAAAAGCTGCCCGGATGAAACAGGCCGGCAGGGGAGGTATTGGTACGGTATTCAGAGACAAGAAAATAGCCGCACTTGCCGTAAAATTTTCAAGCCTGAGCGGAAGGAGCAATAACCCTGCTGATCCGGCGAAAGTTGCAAAAACAGGAGTTAAAATTACCCGTGAGATAAATAAATTTGATGCTGAACAGTTCAGAATGCGCCAGATAGGCACGGCAAACCTGATGACTCCGATGAACGACTACGATTTGCTGCCTGTGCATAATTTTAAATATGGATCTCATCCTGACGCCGTTGGCATCTCCTCAGATACACTACGCGATCGTTTTACCCAGAATATGCCTGATGGATGCTGGGTAGGCTGTGCGCTCTCCTGCTGTAAAGCCGTTGACAATTTCGAACTTAAAACAGGCCCTTATAAAGGCGATAAAGTTCTCGTTGACGGGCCGGAATACGAAAATGCTGCTGGGCTGGGTGCCAACTGCGGTATATTTGACGCCGATTATGTTATTGAAGCCAATTTCTACTGTGATACCTACGGTATTGATACCATATCTACGGGCACATTGATTGCATTTGCGATGGAATGCTATGAAAACGGGATAATCGATAAAAAGATCACCGGAGGCCTGGAGCTTAATTTCGGGAATGCCGATGCTGCCATGGAACTGATTCACCAAATGGGTCAGGGCAAAGGGTTCGGTAAGATAGCCGGCCAGGGAGTACGCAGAATGAAGCAGATTTTTGCTGAAGAATATGGCGCCGATCCCGCTTTTCTCCAGGATATCGGGATGGAAAATAAAGGACTTGAATATTCGCAGTACCAGGCCAAGGAATCGCTGGCACAGCAGGGTGGCTATGCCATGACAAACAAAGGTCCCCAGCACGACGAAGCCTGGCTTATATTTATGGATATGGTAAATAATCAGCTGCCAACTTTCGAAAAGAAAGCTGAAGCGCTGCATTATTTCCCCATGTTCAGAACCTGGTTTGGTCTAATGGGATTGTGCAAACTGCCATGGAACGATATTATACCTGAAGGTAACTCTCAAACAGAAAGTCCGGAAAAAATCCCGGAGCATGTTCAGAATTATATCGATATTTTTAATGCAGTTACCGGAAAAAACATTGATCAGGATGAAATGATCAGGCAGTCGGAGCGTGTCTATAATTTTCAGCGAATATTTAATTTACGCCTCGGGTTCGGAACACGTGAACATGATGCGGCGCCTTACAGGGCACTTGGTCCGGTTACAGAAGAAGAGTATGAATCACGTATTGAAAGATATGATAATCAGCTGAAAGAGGATGTTGGTATTGATCCTAGCGGGATGAGCATAGCAGAAAAAGTTAAGGCAATGCGTAAATACCGCGAAGGCCGCTATGAAACCCTGATCGATGTAGTATATGACCGCAGGGGCTGGACCAAAAACGGAGTACCTAAACTTGAAAAAATCAAAGAGCTCGGCATTGATTTTCCGGAAGTCGTTGATGTTGTCAAAAAGAACCTCTAAACAGCTTCCCTGATTTACTGACAGAGGTTGCATTTCAGATTATAAAAGGCAGGAGCGTTGCTGTTGTGATCGAGGTAAACGGTAAAAAGGTGGAGTGGGAGAAAGATATGACTGTAGAAAAGCTGCTCAAAAAGATGAATTTCACCTTCCCCAAAATAGTTGTAAGGGTAAACGGAAAAGTGATTGAAAAAAGCGACTGGCAGGATTATCCGATTCCCGACCAATCAGTCGTTCAGGCTCATCATTTAATCGCCGGTGGATAATAATCGGTTCAAAAATTATAAAAGAAATTTAATAATTACAACAGAGGAGATAAGCAGTTAAAAGAGAATTATTAAAGTTGTGCCGTTGCCCGATTATTGTGCCTGATTATATTTCCTGTCAGGTATTGTGATCAGGCTAAAATGAGTAGAACTCTTTGCTTGTTTGCAATCACAGGTTAATAAGATTCCAGCAGGGGAGGTGAGCAGGGCGGTAATAATCTAAGATTAACATTGGCAATAAAGTAGTCAGATTCGTTTCATATCGGTTGAAAGTATATTATTAAGAGGAGGTCATGTTAATTGTTTAAATTTAAAAATGCCTGGATTCTGATCTTGGTAATTGCTCTGTTTGCGTTTGGTCTTTTCGGTTGCGGCGACGATACTGCTGCTCCGGTCGATGAAACTCCTGAGGGAGACGCCGAAGGTGAATTTGAAGGACAGGTTTTATTTGGGATCATGGTTCCGATAACCGGCTCAGAAGCCGCTGATGGCATCGACATGGAAAATGCCGCTCTTCTGGCTGTTCAGGAAATTAATGCAGCCGGCGGCGTACTCGGCTACGAAATTATAACCAGCACTGGTGATGACGAGTGTGATCCTTCCAAGGCAACTGCTGCTGCCAGCAAATTAATTTCTGAAGAGGTTGTTGCAGTTGTCGGTGGATACTGTTCAGGAGCTACTCTACCTACACTGGCTCTTTACGGTGATGCAGGCATTCCCTTCGTTATTGGAGCTGCTAATGCTACTTCTCTAATTGATGAAAACCCGGGCTGGACCTTTATGATCAACAGCACCGGTGACGCACAGGCAGCCAAAGCTGTTGAATGGTTTGAAGGCCTTGGCGTAGATACAATCGCCCTGGTTGATGATGGCTCTGCCTTCGCAGTTGATTTGAAAGAACAGACTAAAATGCAGTGGGAAGCTGCTGGCCACTCTGTTGTAGCTGAAGACAGGGTAGAAACCGGTACTCAGGACTTTTCGGCAGTAGTTACCAGCATTATGTCTGCAAACCCTGATGCTGTTTACTGGACAGCATACCAGGGCCTGGGCGCTCTTTTGATCAGGCAGCTTCGTCAGGATGGTTATGAAGGCGTAATCATGGTTGGCGACGGCTCAAGCGCGCAAGAACTGCTCGACCTTGCCCAGGCTGAAGGAGAAGGCGTATACTGCACCGCTCCTCCGGTAGTTGACTTTTTACCTGCAGCTCAAAGCTTTATTGAGGGCTACAACGAAAACTTCCCGAGAGAACCGGGTGCATATGCCGGCCTGATGTATGATGCTACTTACCTGCTGGTTAATGCGATTGAAAGAGCAGGATCTTTTGACGGCGAAGCAATCAAAGACGCTCTTGCCGCAACAGACGGTTTTGAAGGTATTACCGGACCGATCGGTTTTACCCCGCAGAATACACTGAACAGAAGCAACTTCGTTATTCTGGTCGGTGAAGGCGGAAGATGGCAACTGGCAGAATAAAAAAGATAGTATAAAACGGCTTGCAGGCCTGGTTAAAGCCAGGCCTGCACATGCTTGAGAGGTGAACAGATGACTACCTGGGAGATTTTTTTGCAGCAGCTTTTTAATGGTTTGCTTGTCGGTTCTTTTTATGGACTAGTTGCTATCGGTTATTCCATGGTCTACGGTATCATTAAGCTGCTGAACTTTGCCCATGCTGATATTTACATGAGCGGAGCTTTTGCCGGACTTATCATACTAGGTTTCTTAAACCCCTATATCGGTAACCAGTGGCTCGGCATTATAGTTGCACTTTTATTAAGCATGATTTTAGTCGGATTGCTGGGGGTAGCAATTCAAAGAGTCGCTTACCGGCCTATGTTAAAAGCGCCGCGGCTATCAATACTCATTACTGCTTTAGCTGTATCAATGATCCTTTACAATACAGTTTTACTAATGACCCAGGGGCAGTACAAACCATTTACAACAGGTTTGACTCATGAAAGCTTTTATATTGGGGCCCTGCGTATGACAGAAACGAGGCTGGTTCTGCTTATTGCCGCCCTTGCTCTTATGTTGATGCTGCACCTGTTTATTACCAGAACCATGTATGGAAAAGCAATGCGCGCCATTGCACTTGACCGGGATACCTGCCAGTTGATGGGGATAAACGTATATAAAATTATAGCCATCACTTTTTTCGTCGGTTCTGCACTGGCTGCAGCAGCCGGTATCATGGCTGGCGTTTACTACGGAACGGTTCACTTTTTCATGGGCTTTTTAATCGGCCTCAAAGCTTTTACAGCCGCAGTTATCGGGGGCATTGGGATCATACCCGGGGCCATGCTGGGTGGTCTGCTGCTCGGTCTGCTGGAAGCTTTCGGCACCCAGATACCTTTTATCGGTTCATCGTGGAGAGATGTGTTTACCTTTGTATTCCTGATTCTTTTCCTAATCTTTAAGCCTAACGGCCTTTTGGGACGTATGGAAAGCGAAAGGATGTAGCGTTATGGCTGAGAAAAAACAAAAAAAGTTCACTAATCCATTTGGCACTGTCGTAGAAAGTCTTTATGATCTATTCGATAAGAAGGCTCCGCGTTACCTGCTTATGACCATAATGACAGCTTTCTTAATATATCTGCCGCTTAGTTCCAGCCGTTTTACGCAGGAGATTATGACAAACCTGTTTTTTTATGTAGTAGTGTGCCTTGGCCTTAATATTATAGTTGGTTTTGCCGGCTTACTGCATTTGGGGTATGCTGCTTTTTTTGCTGTCGGAGCTTACACTACAGGAATCCTCAGTTCGGTATACGGGGTGAACTTCTGGCTAACTCTACCCTTCAGTATAATTGCGGCAGTAATTGCAGGTCTGGCGATCGGGGCTCCTACTCTCAGGTTACGCGGTGATTACCTGGCTATAGTAACACTTGGTTTTGGTGAAATAATCCGACTGACTGTCCGCAACCTGGATATAACCGGTGGAGCAATGGGCCTAATCGGCATCCAGCGTCCGGTTTTGTTCGGTATAGTTTTAAACCAGATTACCCATTTTTATTATCTTTTTTTCATACTGGCTGTTATTGCCATTATTGTTTCTTATCGCCTGCACGATTCAAGGTTGGGAAGGGCATGGGAATATATCAGGGAAGATGAGGATGCTGCCTCGGCTATGGGCATCAACGTAGTCCAAATCAGGCTATACGCTTTTATTATCGGATCAGCTTTCGGAGCACTCGCCGGTTCTTTGTATGCCGCAAAGATGACAGCTATATCACCGGAATCTTTCATGTTTATTCACTCGGTAATGATTCTACTGGCAGTAGTACTCGGCGGAATGGGCAAAATTCCGGGTGTTATCCTAGGTGCAATCATTGTAACCCTTATTCCCGAATTATCACGTGATATCGGACAATTCAGACTGATCATATTCGCAGTTCTACTATTAATTCTAATGCTTTACAGGCCTCAGGGTATTTGGCCTGAAAGACAAGGTATATCAACTAAATTATAATGGGGTGTTGCAGTGGCGCTACTTGATATTAAAGACCTGACCTTGCGTTTTGGCGGCCTCTGCGCCGTTAACCAACTTTCACTTGAAATTGAAGAGGGCTCTATCCGCAGTTTAATCGGCCCGAACGGTGCCGGTAAAACCTGTGTTTTTAACTGCCTGACCGGTTTTTATAAGCCGAGCAGCGGTGATATGGTATTCATGGGTACAAGTATTATGAAGAAAAAACCGCACCTGATCACCCACATGGGGATGGCACGTACTTTTCAAAATCTGCGGCTTTTTAAACAAATGACTGTAATGGAAAATGTAATGTCCGGAATGCACTGCAGAACCAACGCAGCCTTTGCAGGCGCTGTTTTGCGGACACAAAGCCAGAAAGCCGAAGAAAAACTTATTCGGGAAATCGCTGAAGAGTGCCTTGATTTCGTCGGTATCCTTGATAAAAAGAATTACATGGCCAAGAATCTTCCTTATGGCGATCAGCGCCGGGTAGAATGGGCCAGGGCGCTGGCCACACAGCCTAAACTTCTGCTCCTTGATGAACCGGCCGCCGGCCTGAATAAAGAAGAAAAGGCTCGCCTGATTAACCTAATGCGTAGAATCAGGGATGAAAGAAAAGTAACCATATTCCTGATTGAGCATGACATGGGCCTGGTTATGAAGGTTTCGGAAAAGATTTTTGTAATCGACTACGGGGTTAAAATTGCTGAAGGAACTTCCAAAGAAGTTAGAGACAATCCAAGGGTAGTAGAAGCATACCTTGGCAAGGAAGAAACGGAGGATGCCGTATGAGCGAAACAATACTAGCTTTAAAAGATCTTGAAACCAGGTATGGGCAAATTTACGCTCTGCGCGGCATCAACTTTGAAGTTAAAAAGGGTGAAATTGTAACTCTGTTGGGTGCTAATGGTGCCGGGAAAAGCACGACCCTTAAAACAATTTCAAGCCTTGTTCCTGCCTCTGCCGGTAGCGTCAATTTTTTCAACGAAGATATTACTCACCTTGATCCTTATGCAATTGTTGAAAGAGGCCTGATCCATGTACCTGAAGGACGGATGATTTTTAAGGAATTAACTGTACTCGAAAACCTTGAGCTGGGCTCATTTACTCTTAGGGATAACGTTGAACGGAAAAAAAGAATCGACAGGGTATGCGAACTTTTTCCTGTATTAAAAGAGAGACATAAGCAGATGGGTGGTTTTCTCTCCGGGGGAGAACAGCAAATGCTTGCTATCGGAAGGGCCCTGATGACGGAACCGAAAATACTGATGCTCGATGAACCTTCAATGGGACTAGCTCCGATTATTGTTCAGAACATCATGGATATTATCAAGCAGATCAACAGTGAGGGAACGACTATTTTATTGGTAGAACAAAATGCCAAAGTTGCCCTCAAGCTCGCTGACAGAGGTTACGTTTTAGAGACCGGAGAAATTGTCATGGAAGGCGATGCAGATGTTCTCAGCAAAGATGAAAGTATTGTAAAAGCTTACCTTGGCGAATAAATGACTAATATTAGTTTCAATAAAACCGTTCTTTTAATTTGTATTACAATGATCTGCCTCTTGCTAAGCCACGGTTCAGCCTGCGCTGAAGATAACCCGGCTTTAGTTTCAGATAATGATGCTCCTGAAAAGACTGTGCTTTACTATTTTTGGGGATATTGTCCTGTTTGCAGTAAACCGGAAGAACATGTCCATCTTTTTGAAGATTACCCAATCACGGTAGAGATTTATGAAGTTTTTCACGACGAAGAAGGTCGGGCAATTTATGATCAATTCAGTGAAGACCTGGGTATTGAAGTATATGGCTTTCCGACCCTGGTTTTTAAAGATAAATATTGGCTCGGTTTTTCAGAGACAGTCCAGGTTGAAATTCTAACCGAAATAGAGGCCCACCTCAGTGGTGAAGATAGCGCTGCAGGTCAGATTATACAGATACCATTTTATGGCGAAGTTGATCTTCAGGCCTCTCCGTTACTTCTGACAACGGCTATCATAGCTACACTGGACGGTTTTAATCCCTGCTCTCTATTTGTTTTAACATTCCTGCTGGCAATAATCGTTCATTCGGCATCACGTAAAAGGATTTTCCTGGTTGGTTTAACTTTTTTGGCAGTAACTTCTGCTGTTTACGGCCTTTTCATGCTGGGTGTTCTTAATATTATGCTCTTCGCAAGTCAGCTTTTCTGGATTCGCAACATAGTCTCGGCTGTTGTAATTTTACTGGGACTGGTGGGAATCAAAGATTTTCTGTTTTTCAAAGAAGGCGTTTCTTTCGTCATTCCCGATTCTTATAAAAAGAAATATTACAGCCAGGTTCGAAATATATTTTACACGAAGTCAGTAATACCGATGATTATTGCCACGTCTGTGATGGCACTGGGAATTGCACTAATCGAGTTGCCCTGTACCGCTGGCTTTCCTTTTATCTGGAGCAGTATAGTCAGCACAAAAGATCTACCCTTATCACAGTATGCCATCCTGTTTATAATCTATCTCTTTCTCTACCTTTTGATCGAACTAATTATTTTTTTTATTGCCGTCATCAGGATGCGATCAGTTAAAATGACTGAAGAGAGGGGACGGATACTTAAGCTCATTGCCGGCAGCCTGATGCTTGTATTAGGTTTGGTACTATTCTTCAGACCTGGTTATATGGAGAATCTTATTGGGATACTAATCACTTTCGGATCAGCTTTCATTTTGATTTTATTAATGTTCCTTTTTAAAAAGATTTTTTTAACTGACGTGGGGAGGCAGACCAAATGAACTGGAAACCATCGGAAAATTGGATCACTTTAACCGCTATTGATGCTCACACAGGAGGGGAGCCTCTGAGAATATTTGCAGGTGATCATCCTAAAATACCAGGCGATACAATTCTTGAAAAACGAAAGTATGCCCTGAAAAATATCGACTACCTCAGAACAGCAACACTCTGGGAACCACGTGGACATGCTGACATGTATGGCTGTATAATTACCGAACCAGTAACTGACGATGGCCATTTTGGTGTTCTTTTTACTCACAATGAAGGTTACAGCAGCATGTGCGGCCATGGGATTATCGCCGTAACAAAAGTTGTGCTTGAAACAGAATTAATAAATATACCCTTTGATAGCAGGCAGGTAAATATTGACACTCCCGCAGGCAGGGTAACCGCCTATCCTTCCTGGAAAGATGGCTCAGTAACCAGTGTCTCTTTTTTGAATGTGCCTTCTTTTATTTACGCTGCGGCTGAAGTTGTTAATGTACCGGGATTGGGTAAAATAAATTATGATGTTGCGTTCGGAGGAGCTTTTTACGCATTTGTTGATGCTGAAGAAGCTGGGGTTGAACTGAATCCCGGTGGGTTCAGGAAGCTGATCGAAAGAGGAACATTGATAAAGAAGGCAATTATGAATGAGAGTGAGATTAAGCATCCCTTTGAAATTGATCTCGGATTCCTTTACGGTGTCATTTTTGTAGGTAAATCTGAAAAAGCGTCAAATCACAGCCGTAATGTATGTGTTTTTGCTGATGGTGAAGTCGATCGAAGTCCTACCGGAACCGGAGTAAGCGCAAGAGCTGCAATTCACTTCAGCAGGGGTGAAATTACTTTAAACGAACCATTTGTGGTTGAAAGTATTCTGGGCACTACTTTTACAGGCGAAGTAGTTGAAAAAACAACTTTTGGCCACCATGATGCAGTAATACCGAAAATAACAGGCTCAGCTCATATATGCGGCATCAATAAGCTGGTTATAGATCCGGATGATCCTTTAAAACACGGTTTTATTCTCAGGTAATTTCACTGCCGGACCTGATCGGTATTCCAGTTAACAGGCTGTTCATGAACTCAGCCCGTTCTTTTACATGTTCCTCTGAGGGCGGCAGCAGGTCACGGCATCTGTAATCTAATCCGAGTAGTCGGTAAGTATCGCTGCCCAGCCGATGGTAAGGTAGCAGCTCGATCTCCTTGATTTTTTTCAGTTTAGTGCAAAAGCCGAGTGTGGCTGCCAGGTTTGAATCAGTATCATTATAACCGGGTATAAGAGGAATGCGAATAATTTCTCCAAAGTGGTAACTTGTTTGATCTGCTTTTATCAGGTTGTCAAGTGTAGTTTGGTTGCTCGCTCCCACCCACAGTGTGTGCATCTGGTTGTCCATATGCTTAAGGTCGGCATAAAGGTGGTCCAGCCAGGGCAGAACCGTGTCCAGGCTGCTGTAAGGTGTATAAAGGCTGCTTTCCAGAGCTGTGTGGATGCCATTTATTTTGCATTTTTCAAGAAGAGCGGCACAGAAGTCAGGTTGGCAAAGCGGTTCTCCCCCGCTGAGTGTTATTCCTCCTCCGGAATGGAAGTAGAATATTTCATCCTTGCTGATTTCTTTCATTAAGTCGTCAACCGTCATAGTAAACCCGTATTTTTTAACCGCATTAGCCTGGCACACTTCAAAACATCGAAAACATCCTACACATTTATCCCTGTCAGTAATAACACCCAGGCCATCATCAGATAAAGTTATGGCATTTTCGGGGCAGGATTCAATACAGCGGCCGCAGGCTGTGCAAAGTCTCTGATCATAGCCTTTCTCAAATTCAAAAGACTGTGACTCAGGCGTAGAACACCAGGGGCAGCTTAGCTGGCAGCCCTTTAAAAATATTACGGTTCTCAAACCCTGACCATCATGTATTGAAGATCTTTCGATCCTGATAATATTGCCTTTTAAATGTTTTTTCTTCAATGTGTCTTTCATCCCGTCGAAATGCCATGTTGTACAGTACGACCGATAATTTCATCCTGAACATCTTTTCCAAGCTCTACGAAGTAGGCAGTATAGCCGGCGACACGCACCAGCAAACCTTTATACTTTTCAGGCTCCCGTTGAGCGTTGATCAGTGTTTCCTGATCAATAACATTGAACTGCACGTGAAAAACACCTAAGCTGCAAAGGCTCTTTAATAGGGCCATTAACTGGGTTATCCCATTTTCCGTCTTGAGCATTGCAGGCTCAACTTTCATGTTCAACAGGGTTCCCTGGACAAACCTGCCGTGAGGAATATGAGCAACAGATTTGATTACAGCACTGGGCCCGTTCAAATCTGTTCCTCCACTCGGACTGACACCATCAGCAAGGGGCTGCCAGGCTTTACGTCCGGATGGCAGGGCACCTACTTCCAGGCCGAAAGGTGTATTTCCCGATACAGGAAGTATACCCGGGGTCATTTTCCCGAACTTGCTTTCATAACGCTCTATTTCGTCGGCGATGTATGTAAATATTTCTCCCGCAATTTCATCAGCATATGGGTCATCGTTACCGTATTTTGGCGCTTCAAGACACAGTTTGCGGATTTCTTCATATCCACAAAAATCATGATCAAGGGCTTCTATAAGCTGTTCCATCGGCACCAGTTTCTGATCATAAACCAGGTATTTAACAGCTGTAATACTATTGATCAAATCAGCCACCCCGATCAGGATAATGCCGTTTCCCACATTATACTTGGCGCCTCCCCATGCATAATCTTTCGCATTTTCTATACAATCCCTGAAAGTGAGAGAAAGAGCGGGCACCGGCCTGTTAAGGCCAATCTCATCTATTACGTGGCTTCCGGCAATAACTGCCCTGGTTGCGTAAGCAATCTGACTTTTTACAGCCTGGAGAAACTGATCAAATGAAGTGAATTCTTTTGGTTCTCCGGTTCTCTCAGATATGATCAGGCCGCTCTTTCTGTTGATGCCGTTTAGCAGGGTAAATTCGACCATGCTTCCAAGGTTAATGTCGGCAAGAGCGGTGTACTGCCGCATGCGCCCTTCTAAGTTAGTCTCGACACAACCACAGGGGTTCCAGTTATACGCTTCTCTGAGAGGGACGCCCTTGTTCATTAGCATGGCAATACCTATATCATCATTATGAAAAGCAGGGAATCCCGTCCCCAGTCTGATCAGCTCCACAACCTTGCGAAGAAATGAGTTCGGGTTTTTAGAGACGCTGTAGCGCACCGAGAGAGAAGGCTGGTATAGCTGTACATCCATTGTAGCCTGCAATATCATGTATGAGAGATCGTTTACGGCGTCTTTACCAGCCTCATCAACTCCGCCTGCACAGACATTCTGAAACATGGGATAACCTGCGGCAAACTCTGCTGTCTGAGCATCCTGAAAAAGACATGGCTCGCTGAATTTAATCCAGAGACAGTCGAGAAGTTCCTGAGCCTGTTCCGGAGTTATGCGTCCTGCATCAATATCAGCTTTATAAAATGGCCAGAGATACTGATCCATTCTGCCCGGGTTGTAACTGGCGGCATTCTGCTCCATGAAGATCATCGTCTGATAAAAATATAGTGATTGCAAGGCTTCGCGGAAAGTGCGGGCCGGCTTCATCGGGACCCGGCGGCAGACTTCAGCAATTTCAATTAATTCTTTTTTACGCCTGGGGTTATCCTCTGCAGCTGCCAGCTTATCAGCCTCTTCAGCATATCGTTCAGCATTTCTGGCTATGCCGTCAGCGGCAATTAAAAGCGATTTAAGGTAGTAATCTTTTTCGAAATCACCCGGTTTAGTTAGATCCAGTTTTGATTTTCTCTCTTTAATGCTGAGAATAATCCCTTCAAGCCCTTCTTTAATCAGCCATTCATAACCGGCAGTTGTTTCGCCCCAGCCACGAACAGCTTTTCGATCTATATAGACAACACCGTTATCGCGAAGAACCCTGGTTTCATCGGGAATCTGGGCCAACCATTCCTCATAATTTGAACGTCCTTTCCAGTAAGGACGAATTTCTTCTTCAAAAGCAAACCTGTCTTCCGGTTTAAGGTTGAAAGGATCGTATTTCCGGCTGCTTATTGTATCGAGCTCCTTGTCTAATACGGACCAGCAGGAGTCGGCGCAGAGAATACCTGCCCTGATCTTACTGCCTGAACAACCGACAATAAGCTCTTCATCCCATATCTTAATCGTTTTTTCGCAGCACTGATTCCTGAAAGCCCTGGCTTTGCGCATTACAAGCGGTTCACCCTCAGCTTCCCTGAAACCCTTTGTCAACAGCCTGGCATTTTCCAGATCCATCTCAGGCTGAGTATCAAGAACCCGTTGTTTCAGAAAGTGGATGCGTTTCATGTAGGTCGGTTCAACTCGGGCTTCCAGTTTTTTTTGCTTTGTCTGAGGCATTAAAATCCCTCCAGGTCTTTTTATACTATTTTATAATTATAGCATACCTTATTTGTTCAGTATATTGTTGATACTAACATCTCGTCCGAACTTCTGATATAATATTTAATGTCAATGAAAGTGAGAAATGATGAACAAGGGAATAATTTTTAACATTCAAAGGTTTTCACTGCACGACGGCCCGGGGATTAGAACAACTATATTTTTTAAAGGCTGCCCATTAAGCTGCCCTTGGTGCCAGAACCCGGAGGGGATGAGGCCTGAAAAAGATCTTTTCAGACATTCAGCCCGCTGTATCGCATGCCGGTTTTGCGTAGAGCATTGTCCGGAAAAAGCCGTTGAACTTACTGAAAATGGTCCGGTAATTAATCGTGACTTATGTTCACTATGCCTGATCTGTGCAGAAAATTGTCCTGTTGAAGCATTTGAAAAAGCGGGCAGGGAAATCACTGTAGGCGAGCTTGTAAATGAAATCATAAAAGATAGAATTATATTTGAAGAATCGGGAGGAGGAGCAACATTTTCCGGCGGTGAACCGCTTATGCAAAGTGGGTTTTTGATCAGTGTATTAAAAGCATTAAAAAACGAAGGGATCCACACAGCTATTGAAACATCCGGTTATGCTTCCTGGGAGAGCTTTAGGGATACGCTTCCATATACAGATCTATATTTATTTGATTTAAAAATTGTTGATCCGGGAAAGTGCAAAGAATTTCTGGGCGTAAATATAGAACCGATACTTGAGAATCTGAATAAACTAGCTAAAAATAATGCTGATATATTAGTGCGTATTCCAGTAATTCCCTCGGTAAATGATGATTTAAGAAATTTGAACCTGGTGGTGAAAACTTTGAACAGCGCCGGAATTGATTCTCTCGAGCTGATCCCATACCATAAACTCGGTTCGGCAAAATACTCAAACCTTGATCTTAATTACAGCATGCATAATATTGAACCGCCCGGCCCCGATCAATTGGATCGAATCACAAAACTGCTTGAAGCATCTGGTATTATTATACATAGCGAGGTAGAACGCGAAAATGATTAAACAAAACCGTGGTATGAACGACAGAGTACAAAAATTACGGGAAATAAGTGAGACAACAAGACCGTCAATTTCAATCGAGCGAGCTTTACTGGTTACTGAGGCATATAAAAACCATGCCGGCAAGGTGAGTATCCCTGTGCTCAGAGCTCTTGTTTTTAAGCATTTGATGGAGAATAAAACTATCCATATTGAGAATGGAGAACTGATCGTAGGCGAACGCGGAACGGGACCACAGGTCACACCGACCTATCCTGAGCTTTGCTGTCACACGCTTGATGATCTATCGGTTATTTCAGAAAGAGAAAAAATTTCATTTGAAGTTAACGAGCATGTCCGAAATACCCAGGAACATGAAATCATCCCTTACTGGCATGGTCGTTCCATGCGGGAAAATATATTTAAACAGATGAGCAAGGATTGGCACAACTGTTACGAAGCCGGTATTTTTACAGAGTTTATGGAGCAGCGTGCCCCTGGCCACACTGTGGCAGGAGATAAAATATACAACACAGGTATGCTTGATTTAAAAGCTCAGATTACCAGTAAACTTAATTCACCTGGTTTAAAAGATAATCCTGATCAAGAAGCTAAACGAGAACAGCTTAAAGCAATGGATATATGCGCCGACGCTTTAATCACCTTTGCAAAACGGCATGCTCAAAAAGCAAGGGAAATAGCCAAAACAGAAATTTTACCGGAAAGAAGAGCGGAGCTGCTAAAAGTCGCGTCTGTTTGTGAAAGAGTTCCGGCCAATGCTCCATGCGATATGTGGGAAGCTCTTCAATATTACTGGTTCGTTCACCTCGGTGTTATAACCGAGCTCAATACCTGGGATGCTTTCTGTCCCGGCAGGCTTGATCAACACCTCCGGCCATTTTACGAGAAAGATATTGAAAAGGGAAACCTCAACCGCGAGAAGGCAAAAGAACTTCTTGAATGTTTCTGGATTAAGTTCAATAATCAACCAGCCCCGCCCAAAGTCGGAATAACCCTGAAAGAAAGTGGAACATACACCGATTTTTCGAACATCAACCTCGGTGGTGTAAAGCCTGACGGTAAAGACGGTGTAAACGATATAACCTACCTGCTGCTTGAAGTAATTGATGAAATGCGCCTGCTTCAGCCAAGTACTAATATACAGCTCAGCAAGAAAAATCCTGATCTCTTTATCAGGAAAGCCGGCGAAATTATCCGTAAAGGCTGGGGACAACCTTCAGTTTTTAATGTTGAAGCTGTAATCCAGGAGCTTCTGATCCAGGGTAAATCACTGGTTGATGCCAGGAATGGAGGAACAAGCGGGTGTGTTGAAACTGGTGCATTCGGAAAGGAAAGCTATATCCTGACTGGTTATTTCAACCTGACTAAAGTATTGGAAATAACCCTGAATAATGGCTTCGATCCTTTAACGGGTAAACAGCTTGGACCGGATACCGGTAACCCACGTGACTTTAACAGCTTTGAAGAGTTGCTGAAAGCTTTTGAAACGCAGCTAAAACATTTTCTGGATATAAAAATAACAGGAAACCAGGTGATTGAAAAACTCTATGCTGATAACATGCCAGCGCCATTTCTTTCACTAATCATCGATGACTGTCTTGAGAATGCCAAAGATTACAATGCCGGTGGTTCGCGCTATAATACAAACTACATTCAGGGTGTAGGCATAGGCTCAATCACTGACAGTTTGGCATCGATCAAAAAACATATATACGACGATCAAAAATACAGCTGGGATCGGTTATTATCTGCCCTCAATACTAATTTTTCAGGTCTTGAAGCAATGAGACAGTATATAATTCACAAAACACCGCACTACGGCAACGATGACGACTATCCCGATGATATTATGCAAAAAGTTTTCAGTATGTTTCACCATCTGGTTGACGGACGTAAAACTTTCCGCGGCGGCACGTACAGGATCAACATGCTGCCAACAACATGCCACGTTTATTTCGGATCAATAATCGGCGCAACTCCCGATGGACGTTTAGCAGGGATACCATTATCGGAAGGTATATCACCCGTGCAGGGTACTGACATAAGCGGACCGACAGCGGTAATTAAATCAGCTGCTAAGATGGACCACCTGCTGACAGGCGGAACTCTGCTAAACCTGAAATTTTCACCCATAGCGCTGGCAGGAGATAAAGGTCTTGATAACCTGGTCCATCTTGTCAGGTCATATTTCAGGATGGACGGTCATCATATACAGTTTAATGTTGTTGACGCCGATACACTTAAAAAGGCCCAGGCCAACCCTGAGCTTCACCGTGGTTTGATCGTGAGGGTGGCCGGTTACAGCGACTATTTCAACAACCTCAGCGAACAGCTTCAAAACGAGATAATTACCCGCACTGCACACGAAGCCCTTTGAGATAATTCTCCGGGCAAGCGTTGACATGAACGGGTAAATCGAATACAATAATTTTGGCAAAGGGGAGTAGCTCAACTGGCAGAGCAGCGGTCTCCAAAACCGCAGGCTGCGGGTTCAAGTCCTGTCTCCCCTGCCATTGATAACAGACAAGATGCTGCATTTAAGTTGCAGCATCTTGTTTAAATGTGGTTTTTTGGGAAGGAGTTTATTTAATGCCCGCGCAGGAGCTGATGAATGAACTCGAAAGTATGGCTCCACTGGAGATTACAATTCTCGAAATCACCGATCTCTTGATCCCGTGATTAACTACGGGATATTTTTATGCCCCTGCCTGTAACGTTTTAAATTGAATAGGGTTAATCACTATGAAAGAGGTGTTATATATGCAGTCTACAAAAGAAGTGTTGCAGCTGAATGAAAAGTTCGGAGCAAGGAATTACCTTCCTCTGCCCGTTGTTCTTTCCAGTGGAGAAGGCGTTTGGGTTACAGATCCGGAAGGGAATCGCTACATGGATATGCTCAGTGCATATTCGGCTATGAATTTTGGCCATTGCCATCCTAAAATTATAGATGCATTAAAAAAGCAGGCTGATAAAATAACCCTCACATCACGAGCTTTTCATAACGATCAGCTTGGTGAATTCTGCCGGAGGCTGGCCGAATTAACGGGCAAAGAGATGGTCCTGCCCATGAATACGGGAGCCGAAGCAGTTGAAACGGCTATTAAAGCAGTACGCCGCTGGGCATACAGAGTAAAAAATGTGCCCGAAGATAAAGCTGAAATAATTGCGTGCAGCGGTAATTTTCATGGACGAACAGTAACAATTGTCTCATTCAGTTCTGACGAAGCTTATAAATCAGGGTTTGGCCCTTATACACCGGGGTTCAGAATTATTGAATACGGCAGCATTGACGCGCTTAAAGCAGCGATCAATAAGAATACAGCCGCTTTGCTAATCGAACCGATTCAGGGCGAAGGGGGAATAATCATTCCCCCCGCAGGCTACTTAAATGAAGCCTATAAACTCTGTAAAGAAAATAATATTATTTTTATGGCTGATGAAATACAAACCGGTTTCGGCCGTACCGGCACAATGTTTGCCTGTGACCGGGAAAATGTGGCTCCTGATCTTTACATCCTTGGCAAAGCGCTTGGTGGCGGAGTCCTGCCTATCTCTGCTGTTACAGCTTCAGAAGAGGTCCTGGGCGTTTTTGAACCGGGCTCACATGGCTCTACATTTGGCGGAAATCCCCTTGCCTGCGCTGTATCGCTTACCGCCCTGGATGTGCTTGAAGAGGAAAAACTTGTTGAAAATTCAGAGGGTCTGGGTATTTATTTCGTAAAAAGGCTCCGGGAAATTCAACATCCGGTTATTGCTGAAATCAGGGGCAGGGGGCTTATGGTTGGCGTTGAGTTAAAGGAAAAAGCCCGTCCGTATTGTGAAAAACTAATGAAAAAAGGCATATTGGCCAAAGAAACACACGAGAATGTTATAAGGTTTGCGCCACCGCTGGTTATAACAAAAAAAGAACTGGACTGGGCAATTGATATAGTAGACCAGGTTTTCAGTTAGAAGAATAAAATAAAAATATAAAAAGTATTGACAAATCAAATTACTTGATCAATAATACCCTTACCAGGTTCCGAGAGACTGGATAGCAAACTGGATCTGGTTTGCAGGGAAAAGCCGGAATGGAAAAAGGGTTAACCGGATTCCAAAGAAGGGTCCCTAAAATAACCAGATCGCTGAAAGAGCCGGATAATGAAAGGTCGCCAGGCCGGGAATTACCGGAAATCGCAGCACGGATAATAGTAACTTCCTGGAGGTTGAGTGAATGCCATCCAAAGGTGGTGGTGGAAGCTCAGCTGTAGATGGGCAAGCGAAGAAGATCCGACAGTGAGTTAAAAGGCCTGTTGGGACCTGGTTTTAATTTGTACAATGTTTGCTTATGAGATTCTAACCGCTTGTATTTCTTTTACACAAATAATAACATCTACATAAATAACTAACATTACTATTCTTCGTTTCGTTGACACTTCTGAATAAACTCTGGTATAATTTTTATTGTGATAAATGTTCTTAGTTAACCTATAACTTAAGATTTAATAAAATATGTCTAGCTTTAATACAAAACTAAATAAACCAAAGGACGGGTAATGAGCAACCAATTAAATCTATTCGACACCATCATTGAACGTCACAATAGCAAAGCCTCCGGATTAATTATGATTCTGCAGGATATCCAGACTGAATTTGGTTACCTTCCGCCGGAGGCTGTATCAAGAATATCCGAAACACTTCATATTCCGCAGTCACAGGTTTATTCAGTAGCAACATTTTATAAATCCTTTTCTTTAAAACCGCAGGGTAAGCATAAAATAGATATTTGCGAAGGCACCGCCTGCCATATCAGGGGTGCTTCTGTTTTAATGAGCCAGGTATCTGAAGAATTAAGTATAAAGCCCGGTGAAACCACCGCAGATGGTGAATTAACATTAAACTCTGTTCACTGTGTGGGAGCCTGCGCAATGGCCCCTGTAGTTGTAATTGACGGTGCCTACCATGGCAGCGTTACCTCTTCGCAGTTGTCAAAAGAGCTTAAGAGTTGCTGTTCTTCAGAAATTAAAAAGAAAGATGCTAAACCACCGGCAGAAACAATAGTTGGGCTGGGTGAAAAAATAGCATCTCCTGAACAACTCGATAGAATAAGAAACCGGATCGCCAGTGAAAAACCGCTAAACGAAGCAAAGATTCTGGTTTGCGCCGGAACCGGCTGCCTGGCCAAAGGTAGTCTTGCAGTTGCTGAAGCGATCAGCCGGGAATTAAGATCTTCAGCCCTCGACCTACCGGTTAATCTTGGCTTAAAAAGAGTAGGCTGCCAGGGCTTTTGTGAAAAGGGACCCCTTGTAATTATTTCACCACAGAAAATTTTCTATAACAATGTCCGTCCGGAAGATGCCGAAGTAATAATCAGGGAAACAATAATCGGTAAAAAGGCAGTGGAGAGACTGCTTTATCATGATCCTGAGACTGAAAAGAGCATGGAGGTTTATGAAGAGATACCGTTTTTCGCCGGACAGGAGCGAATAGCCCTTAGAAATGTTGGTACTATCGATCCGCTCGACATTAAAGATTATATCGCACAGGGCGGTTTCAGTGCTCTAATAAAAGCACTTTATAAAATGAATCCCGGGCAGGTTATCAGCGAAATTGAAAGTTCCGGTTTGCGTGGAAGAGGAGGAGGAGGCTTTCCCACCGGAAGAAAATGGCGCACAAGCGCTTCTGTTCCGTCTGATATCCGTTATGTAATCTGTAATGGTGACGAGGGAGACCCCGGCGCTTTTATGGATCGCAGTATCATGGAAGGCGATCCATACTCAGTTCTTGAAGGCATCATAATCTGTGCATATGCGATAGGCGCTTCTGAAGGTTTTATCTATGTCAGGGAAGAATATCCGCGCGCTTTAAAACACCTCCAGGCTGCAATCGACCAGAGCAGGAAAGCCGGGATCCTCGGCAGTGATATTTGTGGCACCGGTTTTTCATTTGATATCACTATTAACCGGGGTACGGGCGCTTTTATCTGCGGCGAGTCAACAGCGCTAATGCAATCAATTGAAGGTAAGGTC
Source organism: Bacillota bacterium (assembly GCA_019428945.1). Taxonomy (GTDB): domain Bacteria; phylum Bacillota; class Dethiobacteria; order DTU022; family DTU022; genus JAABTH01. The sequence continues at coordinate 45,511 of JAHYJM010000001.1, forward strand.
GGAGAGCCACGGGCAAAATATATCAGATCCGCCGAACGGGGTCTTTATGATAAACCTACTGTTTTAAACAACGTTGAAACTTTTACTAATATACCTGAAATTATTCGCAAAGGTGCCAAATGGTACTCCTCGACCGGAACAAGCACCAGTCCCGGCACCAAAGTCTTTTCAGTCGTGGGCAAAGTGAAGAACACAGGACTGGTAGAGGTTCCAATGGGAATAACTATGCGTAAAATCATCTATGATATATGTGGTGGGATCCTTGACAACAAATCATTTAAAGCTGTCCAAACCGGCGGCCCTTCAGGTGGCTGTCTGCCGGCAAGCAAGCTTGACATACCGGTAGATTTTGACACACTTACACTTGAAGGATCGATGATGGGTTCCGGCGGCATGATAGTAATGGACGAAGAAACCTGTATGGTTGATGTTGCCCGCTACTTTACAGATTTTCTTTCCCAGGAATCATGTGGGAAATGTGCTGCCTGCAGGCTCGGCCTGGCCAACCTTCACGACATTCTGGACAATATTTGCCGCGGTAAAGGTAGAGCAGGGGATATAGAAAGAATAGAAAAGCTGCTTGAACTGCTTGAACAGGGCTCTTTGTGCGGTCTTGGCAAATCTGCGCCCAACCCTGTTCGCAGTACACTTAAACACTTTAAAGAAGAGTACCTGGCTCACATTAATGAAAAGAGATGCCCTGCCGGAGTCTGCCGGGATTTAATCAGTTTTCATATAACCGACGACTGTACCGGATGCCGGCGATGTGCCAGGGTTTGTCCGCAAAAAGCGATAAGCGGCAATAAAAAGGAGCTTCATATTATTGATCAGGATCTCTGCAACCGCTGCGGCCTATGCCGTGTTACCTGCAACTTTGATGCCGTTATTGTTGAAAGTTGAAAGAAACAGGTGAAAATATATCTATGTCAAACAAAGTATTAATTACAATCGATGGCCGTAAAGTAGAAACAGAAAACAGAACCATGCTCCTGAGTATTTTACGGGACATGGGTTTTAACCTACCAACCTTGTGCCATCATCCTTCACTCACTCCATCCGGGGCTTGCCGACTCTGTGTTGTAGAGGTAACCAAAGATAGTTGGAAAGGCGCTTCAAAGATTGTAACTTCATGTCTCTATCCGGCGGAAGAAGGTTTAATCGTAAAAACGAGATCTGAGGAAGTTCTGAAAACCCGCCGTACTCTGCTGGAGCTATATATGGCCCAGTGCCCCGGTTCAGAAGAGATCAGGGCTATGGCCCGCCTTGAAGGTATAGATACAACCTCTTTTACAGTTGGTGAAGCTGATAACAAGTGTGTGTTGTGCGGTCTTTGCACCAGGGTTTGTCAGGATTGTGGTCCGGGAGCAATTTCAACCCTTTTTCGCGGAAATGACAAATTGGTCGCACCTAACCCTGAGGGAGTTGGCGATGACTGTACCGGCTGCCGCGCTTGTGCTTATATCTGCCCGACCGGAGCGATACCGATTGAACAGTCTAATCAGACTATGAAAATCTGGAACCGCGAATTTGAAGTGCCGATTTGCGAGGTTAAAAGCGACCTGTGCCGCGGCTGTGGGATATGCGAAGAAGTATGCCCATTCTCGGTACCAAGAGCTTCTATACAGATTGGGTCTGAAACTGTTTCGTTTATATCCCCTACAGCCTGCCTGGGATGCGGTATCTGTGCCGGGGCCTGTCCCACCGGTGCAATAAGTCAGAAAAAAACAGAAGAACTTACAGATCTTGAAAATAATTTGTTTAATAGAAACCTGCAGGGTAAAAATATTGTTTTTGCCTGCTCCCGCTCACCCTTCCCGGCTGACAACAGCGAATTAATCAGGGTCAGTTGCATTGGAAGTGTTGATATCACAACTATTTTATCCTGCCTCGCCCGGGGCGCTGACAAAGTGGCCCTGATGTGCAGGGACAGACTGACATGTCCCTATAAAGATGGCGGAGATCTTGGTGAAAACCGGGTTAAAACAATTCAGGATATCCTAGGCTACTTAGATTTAGATCCTAATATTACATCCTTATTGACCCCTGAACCAGGTCCGGACGGCCCTCAAAATACCTGGGGCGAATATAAACTTTATAAGGGTTTAAAACCGCAAACAGCAATTTATACCACTGATACCATTGAAAAAACCGGGTTGGATCAAGCTCTTGCATTAATTGACTGGTTCAAACTGCAGCCTGAAATTAAAACGGTTCTGCCACCTGAGCTGGCCTCTCTTTTCGAACCTGAAACTGCAGAAAATTATGATCTTTTATATCTCGGAAATCTTTCCGAGCTTCATCTGTTATTTAAAGATCTTACAGATGAATCGCCTGTAATTCCTATTATAGAATCGGCTCTCAGCTTTCTTAAAGAGAAAAATATACCAGTAAAACCGGTATGCAGTATAAAAGAAATTGAAGAATCCGGTTCCGGCAGAGTGATAACTTTTTCAACTCCACCTAAAGCGCTCCTTGATTCAAAATATGAAATAGTCACTCTGAATCAACTTGCCGGCGGTAATGCTTTAAATCAGCCCGGATTTACTTTTGCCTTAAATGATACTGAGCGTAAAGAGCTGATTGGTGCCTTATCACAGGAAAACAGGGCTAAATCATGTTCATCGGCAGATGAGTACCTTCAGTACGCCCTTTTGATGCGAAGCGGCGCCTGGCTGAAAACGCTTTCTCCAAAACCGGTTTTTTTTAAACCCGAATATACAATTTCTAAAGGACCTGAGATAAAGAAATTACCAGATCTATACCGGATAAAAGATCACCCCATCTTACCACCTCTTAGCAAAGCTGACATATCTTTTACTTTTAATGAACAGCAAGTTATGGCCCGTAAAAATGAAGTCATCACCTCTGCTTTGTATGCTTCCGGAATTCACGTTTTCGGACATCACCAAAGTGATGGAGGCGCTCAGGGCATCTATTGCGTAAATGGTCAGTGTTCCCAATGTATGGTCATTGCCGACGGCAAACCGGTCAAGGGCTGCATGACTCCGGTCAGGGAAGGTATGGTCGTAAAGAGTGTAGATGGACTGCCTGTTTTATCAGATTTACCCCCATCTGAAATCGTGATACCGGACACAGCAGAAATCGACACAGATGTGCTGATTATTGGTGGTGGTCCTGCCGGAATAAGCGCAGCGATTGAACTTGGCACAGTTGGGATAGATACATTAATTATAGATGACAAGCAGGAACTGGGAGGAAAACTGAGCCTTCAGACCCATAATTTTTTCGGATCTGTGGCTGACTGTTATGCCGGTTCAAGAGGTATGCACATCGGTAAAATTCTAGTTGGTAATCTGAATAAACTGCCTACGGTCAAAATCTGGCTGAACTCGACGGTAATTGGAGTATTCAGTGACGGCAAGTTTGGGGTATCATGCAATGGGGTTTATCGCCTGGTTAGTGCGAAAAATGCTCTCTTTTCAACCGGGGCAAGAGAAAAAAGCCTGGCTTTCCCCGGGGCTGACTTACCTGGAGTTTATGGAGCCGGAGCATTTCAGACACTTGTAAATCGCGATCTAATCCGCTGCGCTGAAAGACTGTTTATTATTGGCGGCGGGAATGTGGGCTTAATTGGCGCCTATCATGCCCTGCAGGCAGGAATTGATGTTGTAGGCCTTGTTGAAGCGTTGCCGCACTGCGGCGGTTACAAGGTTCATGAAGATAAAATCAGGCGCTTTGGAGTGCCGGTATGGACCTCGCATACTGTTCTGCGCATTGAGGGAGAAGAGAAGGTCGAAAGAGTGATCACCGCTGCCCTGGATGATAATTTCAAACCAGTCCCCGGTACCGAAAGGTCTTTTGAAGTCGACACTGTCTTGATTGCAGTAGGCTTAAGCCCGGTTAACGAACTTCTTGAAAAAGCTAAGGAATACGGAATCGAAGCTTACGCAGCCGGTGATGCCAATGAAATTGCTGAAGCCTCTGCCGCAATCTTTTCAGGTAAAATCATCGGGCGCAGGATTGCGCAGGCTATGGGCGTAGACCTGCCGGTTCCGAGCGACTGGGAAGCATTCGGCGAAACCTTAAAACACCATGCCGGCGACAGCGACCCATTTATTCCAGAGGAAAGAAAAGATACCGTTTATCCTTTGATCCGCTGCATGCAGGAAATTCCCTGCAATCCATGCACCGAGGCCTGCCCGAAAAACTGCATCACCATGAATGATTCAATCCTCTCACTGCCGGAATTTGGCGGGGAGTGTATCGGCTGCGGCCGCTGTGTCCTTGCCTGCCCCGGTTTGGCTATAAATCTTGTCATTGACGATTATGATCCTGAAATGAAAAAAGCGCTTCTGATTATGCCCTTTGAATTTGTCAATGATCTGATCCCTATCGGGCAGGAGGTTACCACCACCGATATGGAAGGGAATATTGTCGGCAGGGGCAGGGTGATAGCTTATAAAGATCGTAAGGCTCAGAACAGCAGGCGTCTGCTTATGCTTGAGGTACCTTACGAAGAGAGACTAGAGGTAGCCGGGTTCCGGGTAAGGGAAATTGATCCGGGACAACCGCTTGAAGCGCCTCTTACTGATGCGGAGGATCCGATTGTGTGCCGCTGTGAAAGAGTCAGGAAGAGTGAAATTGTCAGGGCGATAAAAGATGGAGTGCGTGATTTGAACCAGTTAAAAGCACTCTTACGAACCGGGTTGGGTGGCTGTAACGGAAAAACCTGCACCGATTTGATTCTGCGCATTTACAGGGAAGAAGGCATCCCTTTAACTGAGCTGACCATGCCTACTCACAGGCCGCTTGTCGCTGAGGTTCACCTGGGTGATTTTATTGCCAAAGATAGAGGAGGAATGAAATAATGCCGACGGACAATATTTACGATGTTATAGTTATCGGCTGCGGCAGTGTTGGCAATCCGACCGCCTATCATCTGGCAAAAGCAGGTTTAAAAGTACTTGTTATAGACAGGCGATCAGCAGCAGGACAGGGTGAAAATAAAACTGCAATCGGCGGAGTAAGAGCGACTCACTCAGATCCAGGCAAGATCAGTATTGGTCTTGAAAGCATCAGGATCTTTTCGACCTGGAAAGATATTTACGGTTTTGATATTGAATGGAAACCGGGTGGTTACTGTTTTCCTGTCTACGATGATATTGTCGAAGCCACACTAAAAAGCCTTCTACCAGCCCAGAAAGGATACGGTCTAAATATTAACTGGGTCGGTCCCGATGAAATTAAAGAAATTATCCCCGGCATTAACCCCGATGGCTTGCGGGGTGGGACCTACTCACCCGATGATGGCCAGGTATCATCTATTCTGGCTCCGATTGCCTTTCAGCGTGAAGCTGAAAAATGCGGCGCCGTTTACCACTTTAACGAAAGAGTTACCGGTTATTTACTTGATCGTGACAGGGTAACAGGAGTTAAAACTGATAGGGACACGTACTCATCATGCTGGGTGGTAATTGCTGCCGGTTCTGACGCGGCTGAGCATGGACCGATGCTCGGTATAGATATACCGGTCACACCAGATTCACATGAGGCAGGTATCTCCGCACCGATAGAGCATTTCCTTGCCCCACTCATTGTTGATCTGCGCCCCGGACCAGAAGGGAAAACGACAAACTTTTATTTCGGCCAGAATAAAGAAGGACAGATTATCTTTTGCTACACGCCAAAAGATCTCTTTATCGGAACAAACCGTGAATCACGATCTGAATTTTTACCCGTTCTGGCCAGCAGGATGGTTGCTCTGATTCCCAAGTTTAAAAATCTTTTAATCCGCCGGATCTGGAGAGGCTGTTACCCCATGACGCCAGACGGCGTCCCAATCATCGATTATGCCCGGGAGCTGGAAGGCCTTATCCTTGCGGTCGGCATGTGCGGCCAGGGTCTGATGCTCGGCCCTGGAGTCGGCAGAAATATTGCATCCATGATCACCAGCAGCAGCCCCTGCATTTCTGATCAAGCACAGGCCTGTTTCCGCTGCGATCGTGATATCTATAAATCGGACACAGAAGCCCTCAAGTGAAAACAGTCTATTGCCCACAAGAAATACTTTCCATATCATTTTCAGTTTTTAAATATTAATAGGCTGACTATCTTTTTTTGTCATGCATTGACCCTGTATGTAGATCACTTCAGAGCAATTTCTCTGCATTTATATATTCCCTGTATTGCACAAAGCCCTCAATTTCGGTAGAATACATGCTAAGACTTTAATTCAGGGGAGTATGAGCGATGAAAAATGATAACATTGGTATTATCGGCTGCGGCGCAATGGGTTCAGCGCTGGCAAAAGGTATGGTAAAAGCAGGTGGCATTAAACCGGCTTCTATTTTCCTTTATGATCTGGACAAAGGAAGAATGACAGAACTCGCAAATGAATTGAAAGCGACACCGGCTGAAAAACCGGCAGATTTTATTCCTTTCTGCCGTCACATTTTTATCGCTGTTAAGCCTCAGGATACGGAAGGATTATTGTACGCTATAAAACCTTACGTCCAGTCTGATCAAATTTATGTATCGATAGCAGCAGGAATTACAATTAGTTTTATCGAAAGTTGTCTTTCATCCGGTACTAAGGTCATTCGATTAATGCCGAACACTCCCTGCCTGATCGGTGAAGGCACAATAGCGCTGAGCACCGGTGACGCTGTTACGGATGATGAAAGGCGAGAAGTTGAATGCCTGCTTAAATCACTTGGCCTGACGATGAGGCTTCCTGAAAAGCTAATGGATGCTGCAACAGGCCTCAGTGGTACAGGACCTGCCTATGTCTATCTCTTTATAGAAACTATGATTGATGCCGGTGTTTCTGTTGGTATAAGACGTGATGTCGCTACAAAAATGGTAGTACAGAATGTGATCGGCGCCGCAAAAATGCTGGAGACAAATGCGCAGCATCCTGCGGAACTTCGTAATATAGTCACATCTCCGGCAGGAACTACAAGTTCAGCTCTGCTTGTTCTTGAAGAATCTGGTTTCCGCAGCTGTCTGATTAAAGCAGTGAGGGAAGCAACCAGGCGTTCAGAAGAACTACGGCTGGGTTAAATTATTTACATCTATGATACACTGCGGAACAAAGGAGGTGCTTTTATGAAAAGATTTCAGGAAGGGCTTGATAATAAAGTCCCCATGCTTGTTGATACTACTTTAAGAGATGGAGAACAGACTGCAGGTGTAGTATTTTCCAACAGGGAGAAATTAAGAATAGCAAAAATGCTTGACAACCTTGGCGTACATCAGATAGAAGCAGGAATACCGGTAATGGGCGGCGATGAAAAAGAGGTTATCAAAGAGATCGTCTCCTATAAACTGCAGGCCAGCATTATGGCGTGGAACCGGGCAAACATAGAAGATATAAAGCACTCCCTGGATTGCAACGTTGATGCCGTGGCAATATCTATTTCTACCTCGGACATTCATATCGCCCATAAATTAAGGACTTCCCGCGAGTGGGTTCTTAAAAATATGGTAAAAGCTGTAGAGTTCGCCAGTAAACACAATCTTTATATATCTGTAAATGCAGAGGATGCATCACGAAGCGATCTCGATTTTCTGGTTGAGTTTGCAAAACAAGCCCAGGCGGCAGGAGCAAACCGCCTCCGTTTTTGTGATACGATTGGCGTTCTCGAACCCTTTAAAACTTATGAAGTAATCAGCTCATTGATCGATAAGACGGGAATGGATATAGAGATGCATACTCACAACGATTTTGGCATGGCTACCGCTAACGCTCTTGCCGGCTTGAAAGCAGGCGCCAGCTTCATCGGCGTTACAGTTAACGGTCTTGGTGAAAGAGCCGGTAACGCTGCCCTTGAAGAAGTGGCAATGGCTTTAAAACATCTTTTCGGAGTTAACCTTGGAGTTAATACCCGTGATTTCAGAAACCTCTGTGAATATGTAGCCCGGGCATCAGGCAGGCAGCTATATCCTTCCAAACCTATTGTGGGCACAAATACATTTGCTCATGAGTCAGGCATTCACGCTGACGGCGTGTTAAAACACCCGGCAACATACGAAGTATACAGCCCCGAAGAGGTAGGCCTTGAAAGGCAGATCGTGATCGGAAAACATTCCGGATCAAGCGCAATTAAGATGAAGTTTGTTGAATACGGCATTGATTTGTCCGATGAAGAGGCTGCAGATTTACTGTCAGCTGTCCGCAGTGTCACTGTTGATATGAAGCGAACACTCTTCGACAAAGAGCTGATGTATATTTATGAAGATTACCTATATGAGAAAAAACTTGTTCCTTCCCTCGATAAGAGTGAATAAGGAACTTTAAATTATCATTAATAACCCGCTTTTTATCATAACGGGTTATTCTTTTAACTTTTTTATGATTCACGTATAATAAAAGATAAGTTTAAATCATCTTTTATTTGAGTTACATGAAAAGGACACCGAGATGAAAAGCGATTTATATTGCCTGGTTGATATTGGCGGAACAAAAATCCTGATGCTTTTGATCGATGAAAATGGACGGGTTCTGTTTCGCGGTAAGAGAAGCACTCCAAAACCAACTCCCCCTGAATCTTTGATCGATACAGTAAAGACGATGCTGATTGATGCCAAAAGAGAAACAGGGAGCGCTGCTGATATAAAGCCATTGGGTCTGGGTATTTGTATTGCCGGCTTCATAGAATCAGAACAGGGAATCATTTATCAATCTCCAAATCTTGATTGGGTGAAACCTGTCCATTTTAGAAGTATGCTTGAATCGAACTTCTCCTGCCCGGTAATTATAGAAAATGATGCTAATGCCGCAGTGTTGGGAGAAGTGTACTATGGTGCAGCAAAAGGGCATGATAATGTCATCTACGTAACCATTAGCACCGGAATTGGCGGAGGCCTTTTTCTGAACGGCAGAATTTACCGCGGCAGCACTGGATTTGCAGGTGAAATCGGTCATATCAAACCCTTTGGGACAGGCAGAGTTTGCAAGTGTGGTGGTGACAACTGCCTGGAAATTTGGGCAGCGGGCAGTGCAATAGCGATGGCCGCTAAAACGTTGTGGGATGAAAATGATCCCGGTATAGGCCCGATCTCAACGGAGTGGGTTTTTGAACAGGCAGACCAGGGTAATGAAATTGCTCTCTCAATTATAAATGATGCCGCCCTGAAAACCGGCAGGGGTCTGGCAAACCTGGTTACCCTTCTTAACCCTTCTTGTATTGTGGTAGGAGGTGGAGTGGCAGCCGGAAGGCCGGATTACATGGAAAAGGTGAAAATACATATTTACAGCGAAGCGATCCCTCCATCTGTCAATATCACTAAAGTTGAACTGGTAGCTGCTGATCTGGAACCGGAAGCGGGAATCTGGGGGATATATGCTCTTTTAACCGGCCGGGCGGTGAGATAAACTTGGAAAATGTAGAGCCCTTTGAATCAATTTTCGAGCTGACAGAAATGCTCATTGCCAAATACGGTGTTGTCGGTATTGCAGCAGCAATGTTTGCAGAAAGCGCCGGCGTACCATTTGCTTCAGCTATACTTCTTTTGACTTCAGGGACTTTGATCTTAAGAGGCACTGTATCCTTCTGGTCAATTTTTATTGCTTCCACAGTAGGAATCACCCTGGGGAGCATTTTTAGCTATTTCCTCGGGATGTTGGGCAGTATAGTGGGCAGAAAATTTAAATCAAATTATTATAGTCAAAACAATTATAGTAAACCCACAAAAGATGAATTCAAACAAACGCCTTCCAAGATAAAATACTTGTGGAAAAGATATGGTAACTTTTCAATCTTTATGGCGCAGTTGTGGGGAGTTACCCGCACTTTCATATCTTTTCCCGCAGGTGCGATGCAGATGAATTTTTATCTTTTTATAGCTTACACATTTCTGGGGGGTTCCATCTTCAGTCTTGCTGCAATTGGTCTTAGTATCGTTCTTACCGGAACGATGGGTGCAACGATCAAATTTCTCAGGACACTGGCCGGATTCTCGCCGTGGCTGTTAGCCATACCGGCCCTGATCGTTATAGCAATTATATATAACGTTTGTTACCAGCGTAAATTCAAACGAAAACCAGGCTTCATTAGTATTTTTAATCGATTTTGGAAGCGTATCAAAGGCAGGGACCGTTGATATATAATAGAAATAGTTTAGAAAAACGATTGCTTCTGATATTTTCTGAAAGGAATGATACCTATAGATGGGAAAAGCCCGCTTCAACTTAAAAGTATATAATGAGAGGTGTAAAGACTGCGGTATCTGCTTTGAATTTTGCCCCAAGGATAATCTAAAACCCGGACCTGACGGCAGCCCGGTATTTATAGAACCCGATAATTGCACCGGCTGTAAATTATGCGAGTATTTATGTCCCGATTTTGCAATACAGGTTCAAAAAATCGATCAAAATGCCGGTAAAGAAAAGGAAGAATAAGTTTTAGGAGTGTTTTTTATTGAAACCCGAGCAATCTGCTAATTCTTACGCAATTGGTGAAGGCAAAAAATATCTGTTGATCACCTTTGGGTGTCAAATGAACGAACATGATTCTGAAGTAATCTGCTCAGTCCTCGAAAGCCTTGGCTATTCAGCTGTCCTTACTGCAGAAGAAGCCGATCTGATTATAATCAACACCTGTGCTGTCAGACAGAAACCAGAAGATAAAGTAACATCTCTGTTAGGTAAATATTATGCTCTTAAACAGGAAAACAAAGAACTGATCATTGCCGTTGGTGGCTGCATGACGCAGCAGGAAGAAGCTGCCCGTTATATCAGGGATCGCTTTCACCATGTAAATATTGTATTCGGCACTCATGCGCTGCCAAGACTACCGCTTCTGTTAGAAGCAGCAATTAATTACAAGGGAACAATTATCGACATAGATGAAGACTACACCGGAAGAGAAGAACTTACCGCAGCCCACAGCAGTACATTTAAGGCCTGGCTTCCCGTAATCTACGGCTGCAACAACTTCTGTTCATATTGTGTTGTTCCCCATGTACGCGGCCGGGAACGCAGCAGACACGGAGAAGACATTCTTAAGGAAGCAAAATCACTTGCGGCGCGGGGCTACCTTGAACTAACCCTGCTTGGCCAGAATGTAAACTCATACGGTCAGGATTTAGCCGGTGATTATACTTTTGCCGGTCTCCTTCGAGATATGAATTATGTAGAGGGACTCAAAAGAATCCGCTTCATGACATCGCATCCAAAAGATCTGTCGCCTGAATTAATCGAGGCTGTTCGCAGCGGAGATAGCATCTGTGAGCACTTTCATCTCCCCGTTCAGTCAGGCAGCAACCGAATCCTGAAAAATATGAACCGCGGCTACAGTCGTGAGCATTATATAAAGCTTGTAAATATGATCAAGGATTCAATTCCCGGCGTTTCTATTACTTCAGATATCATAGTGGGCTTTCCCGGCGAAAGTGAAGAGGATTTTCAGGCTACCCTGGATCTCCTGAAAACAGTAAGGTTCGACAATGCTTTTTCATTTATTTACTCTCCGCGAAAAAATACCACTGCCGCAGCTATGAGGGAACAGCTCAGCCACGGCGAAAAAGAAGAAAGACTGCAGCGTTTAAATGAAGTTCAGCACGCAATCAGCAGCGAGCTGAATCTGCAGTTGGAAGGCAGCACTGTTGAAGTTCTTGTTGAGGGCCCCAGTAAGAATAATATTGATATGCAAACCGGAAGAACCAGAACTAACAAGCTTGTACACTTTCCGGGATCTTCTGATTTAACTGGAAAATTAGTCAATATCAATATCAGTGAAGCAAAAACCTGGAATCTGGCAGGAGTGCTTGAAGGAGAGAATAGTTGAACCGGACCAGCCCAATGATGGAGCAGTACAAAAAAATTAAAGAACAGCATCCTGATAAGCTGTTAATGTTTCAGGTGGGCGATTTTTATGAACTCTTTTTCGGCGATGCCGAACTTGGTGCAAGAGAAATGGAAATTGCTCTGACCTCAAGAGGCATCGATAATGAAAATCCGATTCCATTGGCAGGCGTGCCGATCCATGCAGCTGACACATACTTAAATAAGCTTTTGGCCAAGGGTTTTAAAGTTGTTATATGTGACCAGGTAGAGAACTCTTCACAGGCAACAGGTTTAGTTCGTCGCGAAATCACCAGGATTCTAACTCCGGGAACTATTACAGATCCGGAAATGCTGGATGAGGGACGCAATAATTATTTAATGGTAATTCTTCGCTCACAGGAAGAAAAATATGGTTTAGCTGCGCTTGATATATCCACAGGTGATTTCAGGGTTACCGAATTTAAGGGAGACGATTCATATGATTTAATCCTTGATGAAATCAGGCGTCTTCAACCTTCAGAAATACTTTGCAGTTCCAGTGATCTTGAAAAATCTTTACGGACTACTTTAAACGCATTTAACAGCGCCCTGATCGAAACCCTGCCGGTTATACCCGATATTAAAGAGACAGAAGAACTGATTAAAAAACATTGGAATAACAATATTTGGGAAGCACTATCGCTGGACAGTTATCCCCTGGCCGCTTCTGCCGGCGCTGCCGCGCTAATTTATCTTGAACTTCTTCAGCAGCTTCCGCCGGCAGTCAATCATTTTCACAATATCGAACTTTATTTCAGCAAGAAAAATATGATCATTGACAGCATAACCAACCGTAACCTCGAACTGACTCAATCACTGCGAACCGGAGGCAGACAGGGCAGCCTGCTTGGACTTTCAGATCGCTGCATGACTGGAATGGGCAGAAGACTGCTTAAACGCTGGATCGACCAGCCTCTACTTGACAAAAGCCAGATTGAAGAAAGATTTGATGCAGTTGAAGAACTTGTCGGAAAACCTATTCCGAGAAAAAATTTGCGCAAAAAACTTGATGATATTTTTGATCTGGAAAGATTTTGCAGCAGATTAACCTATCAACGTATTAACGCCAGGGACCTCGTTGCCTTAAAAAACACAATCAGGCTGATCCGGCCCCTGAAAGATATACTCTCGGAACTTAATGCCCCTAAACTGAAAAATATAAATGTCAATCTTCCGCCATTTGAAGATTTGGCCTTAAAAATTGAATCAGCGCTGGTTAGCGATCCACCGATGACAATTAAAGAAGGCGGCTTGTTCAGAGAGGGTTATCATGAAGAGGTAGACCGGTTGAACAAATTGTCAAGTGACAGTGGGAACCTGCTTTTGGAATATGAACAAAATGAACGCAGACGCACAGGTATAAAAACTCTGAAGGTAGGCTACAACCGCAATTTTGGTTACTTCATGGAAATTACCAAAACAAACCTGAATTATGTACCACCGGACTATAACCGCAAGCAAACACTGGTTAATGCTGAACGCTTTACAACAGAATATCTGCAGCAGATGGAAGAGCAGGTTACCGGAGCCAGGGACAAACTAGCCCAACTGGAATATAAACTATTTGAGGAGTTAAGGAATCATGTTTTATCATTTGCCGAAGATTTGCTTGACGCCGCATACCAGGTAGCTCTCCTTGACGTAATCCAGGGTTTAGCCGAAACAGCAGAAAACCATCACTACTGTCGCCCGGAATTTTCAGAAAACCGTGAAATGATCATAAAACAGGCCCGCCACCCTGTTGTAGAGCAGCTTGCCTGTGAAAGATTCGTTCCCAATGATCTGATTATGAATAATCGCCATTTTCTTCTCTTAATTACCGGACCAAATATGGCAGGAAAAAGCACTTACATTCGCAGCGCCGCCCTGATTGCAATCATGGCTCAAATCGGTTCTTTCGTTCCGGCTGAATCAGCCTTAATGCCGCTTTTCGACAGGGTGTTTGCCCGGGTGGGCGCAAGTGACGATCTAAGCAGTGGCCACAGCACTTTCATGGTTGAAATGCAGGAAACCGCGGTAATCCTAAAAGAAGCCACAATCGACAGCCTTGTAATCCTTGATGAAATAGGCAGGGGAACAAGCACATATGATGGTATGAGCATTGCCCGCGGGGTTATTGAATATATTTGTAATAAAGTAAAAGCAAAAACCCTTTTTTCAACCCATTATCATGAACTGACCAGACTGGAAGGCGAGCTGTCCGGAGTCAGAAATTATACCATGGCAGTAAAAGAAAAGGGCAAAGAGGTAATTTTTCTGAGGCAGATAGTCCCCGGCAAAGCTGATAAAAGTTACGGGATTAATGTCGCCCGCCTGGCCGGAGTCCCGCCGGAAGTGCTCTTCAGGGCAGAAGCATATCTCTTTGAACTTGAGCTGGCTGCATCCACAGCTGCCGAACAACAGTTAAGTTTACTTCCTATGGTTTCAGAGCCCCTCAGTGATCACAGATTTGAACTCGAACTAATCGAGCAAATCAGGGAGATCGATCTGAACAGGCTGACACCGTTGGAGGCAATGCAAAAACTATTTGAGCTGCAAAACAGGCTGCTTGCTGATGATAATAAGTTGGATATTGATAAAGAAGGGAAATAATTCTCTTGGTAAAAATCAAAATTCTCGATAAAGATACGGCTGAACAGATTGCCGCCGGTGAAGTAATTGAAAACCCCTCCTCGGTAGTTAAGGAACTTGTTGAAAACGCCCTTGATGCCGGCTCAACGAGAATAGAGGTTGTCCTCGACGAGGGTGGTAAAAAGTTGATAACAGTTACAGATAACGGTCATGGAATGGCACCTGCGGATCTCGCCCTTGCTTTTCAACGTTTTGCCACCAGTAAATTAAACAGCTTTGACGATCTCAGCAGGCTGAAAAGTCTTGGATTCAGGGGAGAAGCGCTGCCAAGTATAGCGGCGGTATCGAGAATTAAAGTTACTGCGAGAGCAGAAAATTCTATTTCAGCCTCAGCAATAAGCCTTTCCGGTGGTAAAATAACGGAACAAATTGAAACCGGAGCCCCTTACGGCACCAGGGTGGAGGTATCTGACCTTTTCTATAATACACCAGGGCGCTTAAAATTTCTTCGCGCGGCTATGTTTGAGACATCAAGGATCAGTACGTTGCTGACAGAAATTGCTCTCGCTAATCCCGGTGTATCATTTGATCTGAAAAGCAAAGGGAGAACTCTTTTCCGCTCAGCCGGTGACGGAAACCTACTACATACCATCGGTTCTGTATATGGAAATGAAACAGCCGGGGAAATGCAGGAATTAAACCGAGTTGATAAAGAATCAGGTGCTTCTGTATCAGGTTACACCTCTGCTCCTCACACGACCAGATCATCAAGAAAATGGATTACAATCGTAGTTAACGGACGCCTGATAAAAAATGCTATGCTTGTCAATGCAATTGAAAGAGCCTATGGGGATCTTCTGCCTGTAAGGCGCCACCCCATAACAATTTTGCATATTAATCTGCCTCCCCACACAATTGATGTAAATGTTCATCCGGCAAAAACTGAAATCAGATTTGAGCACCCCGAAACAGCTAAAAACCTGGTTTACAAGGCAGTAAAAAACACCTTACAGAGTTCTTCAAATCTCCCTTCATGGCCGGAAAGCATTTCTGAATCAGGTTTTAAAAGCGCTGATCAGTTGGATCAGTTAAATATGATCAGGGAAAGCAGTTTTTCCGGTATCCCCTTCAAATACGAATTGTTTTTGAAAAAGAACCGGGGAAGCGCGGAAGATATAGATTATCAACCTGAACCGGAGAGAGACTGCCCTGAAAGACTGAATGAAGCAGGCTCCTGCCGTTTAATCGGACAATACCTGAACAGTTACCTTGTTGTACAAAGGGATGATAACCTTCTGTTGATAGATCAACACGCTGCTCATGAAAGAGTAATTTATCACCGCCTGTCCACAGAGGATAATATAAAAGGCAAAACCGGTAGTTCACAGCTAACCATACCTCTGACAATTGAACTGCCACCAAAGTGGCGCCAAAAAGCTTTGGATATTTTGCCTGATCTGAAAAATTTCGGCTTTGAAATAGAACCGCTTGGAGAAGACAGCTATGTTGTAAGAGCTGTGCCTTTTATGCTAAAAAGCAACCCGGGCAGCTCAGAAATATACGATATGCTGGAAAAACTTTTCGAAACAGAAGAAATAGATGAAGTTACAACAAAAGATATTGTAAGCAAAACTGTCGCCTGCCACCGTTCTGTTAAAGCAAAACAAAAACTGGCCTGGGAAGAAATGCTGGAACTGCTCAAAAACTGGGAGAAAACCCCTAATGCGCAGTATTGTCCACATGGAAGGCCTACCGTGATCAGTTTCGATCGCTCAAGGCTGGAAAAAGGCTTTCACCGCGGAGGTGAGCCGATTTGATCCATACCGTTAAATCTATAAGCTCAATCCCCCTGGTAATTCTGGCAGGACCAACTGCCATCGGGAAATCAACCCTGGCAATGAAGCTTGCAAAAAAACTTTACACAGATATTATTAGCGCTGATTCAGCTCAGGTTTACCGCGATCTTAATATAGGCACAGCCAAACCATCTGTAAAAGAACAGAAAGAGATAAAACATCACCTGCTTGATCTTATCAACCCTGATCAACAGTTCAGCGCTGCCGATTTTCAAAAAGCAGCAGGAGAAACGATACATAATTTGTGGAACTCAGGCAAGCTGCCTCTGATGGTGGGAGGCACAGGTTTATACATCCGGGCAGTTACTGACTGCTATGCATTCGGTAAAAAGAGATCGTCGGCAGCATTAAGAGATTCACTGAATAAAGAAGCCGATCTGGTAGGTCTTGATCAGATCTATATAAAACTGAAAGAAGTTGATCCCGATGCAGCACTTAAAATCCACCCAAACGACAGACGCAGGATTATCAGAGCTCTTGAAGTTTATAATCTTGAAGGGCGGCCTATTTCAAAGCAGG
This sequence comes from Bacillota bacterium, assembly GCA_019428945.1. Lineage (GTDB taxonomy): Bacteria > Bacillota > Dethiobacteria > DTU022 > DTU022 > JAABTH01. Next base: position 62,245 of record JAHYJM010000001.1, read on the forward strand.
CAGCAGAAACAGAACCGGATACATCGCCATACGATTGTTATTTTTACTGCCTTACAATGGAGAGAGAAAAACTTTATAAACGCATAGAAAACCGGGTTGATACGATGATCGAGAAGGGTTTCCTCGACGAAGTTAAAACACTCAGACAGGATGGCTACAGCTGCGATACACCAGGGATGCAAATACTCGGCTATCGCCAGCTATGTAACTATCTTCAGGGAAACGCAAGCTGGGATGAGACTGTCAGCGAAATTAAAAAAGAAACCAGAAATCTTGCCAAGAGGCAGCTCACATGGTTTCGCCGTCTTAAAAATATTAAATGGATAGAAATCAGCGGTGAAAAAGATTTTGAAAAGGAATTAAATGCTGCTTTAGAAATTATTTACGCTGAAGTGAAGGAACTTATACCATCACAGGCGAATAATACTTTCTAAAGCAACAGAAATGAAGGGAGCCAGATAGATGAAAGGCATGATCAATTTACAGGATACTTTTCTTAACCAGGCTCGCAAAGAAAATATGTTAACCACAGTTTTCCTGATAAACGGCTATCAGATAAAAGGTGTTGTCCGCAGTTTTGATAATTTTACTATACTTCTTGAAGTGGAAGGTAAACAACAGTTGGTTTACAAACATGCTGTTTCGACGATCATTCCCATGCGCAATATCAACCTGAGAACATCTGACAACGATGATTCCGGCGATGATGAGGAATCCCCGGAAGAATCGCTTTAGAACTATCCCATATTTCCTGAATAGAGACACTTAAGCAGAAGTGTCTTTTTTCTTATTACTTACTGATATAAACTTTTCAATAAAGATATGTAACGGAGATTAATTATTATGGAGGATAACCTGATCAATAAGGAAAATGAAAAAGCAATCCTTGTCGGGCTCGATCTCGGAGCAGTGGGAGATGATTTTGAGCGGTCGTTGGAAGAACTCGCCCTGCTCGCTGATACAGCAGGCGCCGACGTTGTCGACCGCGTGGTTCAAAACCGTAACAGCCCTGACAAGACATACTACATCGGCAAGGGTAAGGTGGAAGAGTTGGCTGCATCAATTAAAATGCGTGACGCCGACCTCGTTATTTTTAATGACGAGCTTTCACCATCACAGATTCGCAACCTGGACAGGATGATTGAAGCAAAGGTCATAGACAGGACAGCGCTTATATTAGATATTTTTGCCAGACGAGCTCTGTCAAAAGAGGGAAAGCACCAGGTAGAACTGGCCCAACTCCATTACCTGCTGCCACGCCTGATTGGTCTTGGCAATCAACTTTCCCGTCTCGGCGGAGGTATCGGCACCAGGGGGCCGGGAGAAACCCAGCTTGAAGTCGATAGAAGGGTTATCCGCAAAAGAATTAGCGATCTGAAAAAGGAAATTTTGCTGCTGCGCAAACACCGCAGCCTGCACCGTCAAAGGCGAAAGCGCAACCAGTGCCATGTAATATCACTTGTCGGCTATACAAACGCGGGGAAATCAACCCTTTTAAACGCTCTTACTGGTGCAGACCTTTACACAGAAGATAAACTTTTTGCAACACTGGATCCCACAGTACGTCGCGGTTCTTTAAACGGGGGACAGGTAGCTTTATTTACAGATACCGTCGGTTTTATTGAAAAGCTTCCCAAACAGCTTGTAACAGCATTTCAGGCCACTCTGGAAGAGATTGCCGCTGCCGATATACTGCTGCATGTGGTCGATATTAGTCACAAAGACCATTTGAGGCAGATAAGAGTTGTGCGTGAACATCTCAGTAAAATTGATCCTGATTACTATATGAGGGAGATTCTTGTTTTCAATAAAGTTGACAGGGTAGAAGAGGGCGCGGACACACTTTACCTGGCCAGAGAGTTTCCAAGTTCAGTATTTATTTCTGCTTTAGAAAATAAAGGGCTGGAAGAGCTGAAGGAACAGATTATCACTTTCATCCGCGAGCAGCGCTCTGCTATTCATATTTATCTACCTTATAGTGAGGGAAAGTTGTTATCACAACTGCAGGAGCAGGGAGATATAGCAAGCATTGAGTATAAACCTGATTACCTTGAAATTAAAGCTGCTGTAAATGCCGACCTGGCGCGAAAGTTCGATAATTATATCAAACCTTAATTCAAGGCTGTCTCAAAGAATAAATTTGTGATCAGTATCTTCAGATCAAGAGGTGATAATAACAAAACCTGTCATACTTTAATCCTGACAGGTTTCAATTATTTTAATAGAGATAAGGGCTTCTGATAATTATAACTTACTGGATTTTACGGAACAGGCCGATTACCTTACCTAAAATATCAACACTGCTTGTAATTATGGGCTCGTAGGCATCATTTTCCGGCTGCAGCCGATAACTGCCGCCATCCCGGTAAAATCGCTTTACCGTAGCTTCATCTTCAAGCAAAACAGCTACAATTTCACCGTCATCAGCGGTATTCTGCTGCCTGATATAAACATAATCGCCATCATTGATTCCTGCGTTAATCATGCTCATTCCGGAAATCTGCAATACAAAACAATCTTCCTCAGATGCCAGATGGTCCGGTATGGGAAAATAACCTTCAAGGTTCTCCTCAGCAAGAACAGGAGATCCGGCAGTAATTCTGCCAATCATGGGAGCAAATGAACACTTCATTTCAGGATTGCCTTCAGGATCTCTTAACAGCTTGATTGCCCTCGGTTTTGTAGCCATCCTGGAGATATAACCTTTACTTTCAAGTATGTCGAGATATCCATGAACTGTGGCTGTAGAACTTATGCCGAGAGCTTTGCCGATTTCACGGACAGATGGCGGATAATTACAACGTGCTACTTCCTGTTCAATGAATTTCAGGACTCGTTTTTGTTTTTCCGTCAGCTGCTCCAAAAAATCACCCTCTTAAAGCTGTTTATTGCTGATTATAACATATCTTAATCCTGCCAACAAACTTTTGTTTGCTTTTTTACAGTTTACTGGTAACCATTTAGCTTCAGAAGTTTGTTTAATCCATTCAGGTAAGCCTTTACACTGGCTTCAATAATATCAGTGCTTGTTCCCCTGCCGGTGATGGTCCTGTCCTGGTAGGACATCTGAACCTGAACCTCACCAAGAGCATCGCGCCCCTGTGTCACAGCATTAATCCGATAATTTTCCAGGCCGATGCTCAACCCGGTTATCTTGTTAATTGCATTGTAGGCAGCATCGATCGGACCACTGCCGATAGCTACCTCTTCAACAATGCTGTCGTCGTCTTTCCTGAGCCGAATGACAGCCGCCGGTATGCTTTTACTGCCGCTGATCGTCTGCATGTAGTCAAGCTTGTACCTCGGCTCTGTAAATGAGAGGTGATCGAGAACCAGGGCTTCAAGGTCTTCAGGGTAAACCTCTTTCTTTTTATCTGCCAGATTCACAAAGTGTTCATATATCTTTTCAAGTTGTTCACTATCCAGCGAAAAACCGAGCTTCTTAAGTTGATCAAGAACTGCATGCCGGCCGGAACGTGCAGTGAGGCACATCTGGGCCGCTTTCCCGCCAATAAGTTCAGCATCAATAATTTCATATGTTTCCTTGTTCTTCAAAATACCATCCTGATGAATACCCGAAGAGTGAGCGAAGGCGTTCAGGCCGACAACTGCCTTATTCGAAGGTATTGAAATCCTCGTAAGCTTGCTGACAAGCCTGCTAGTTCTGTAAATCTCCGGAAAATTAAGATCAGTATAGTAGGGAAAATGATTTCCACGGATTCGCAGGGCTACTGCAATTTCTTCAAGCGCAGCATTACCGGCTCTTTCACCGATACCATTAATGTTACACTCAATCTGCCTGGCGCCATGCTTAACCGCCTCGAGGGAGTTCGCAACAGCAAGACCGAGGTCATTATGGCAGTGCACACTTAGAATAACCTTATCAATCCCTGCTACATTCTCACGCAACCTTTTGATCATAGCCCCAAATTCTTCAGGTACTGCATAACCAACAGTATCGGGTATATTAATTACAGTCGCTCCGGCCTTGATAACCGCTTCTAAAAGCTCAAAAAGATATTCATCCCTTGCTCTTGTTGCATCTTCCGGTGAATACTCTACATCACTGCAGTATTTTTTTGCATACTTAACCGCTTCAACTCCCTGTTCAAGAAGAAGAGCCGGATCTTTTTTCAGTTTATGCTCCATATGGATATCAGAAGCGCCAAGAAACACATGCAGCCTGGGTCGTTTTGCCTCCTTGACGGCTTCCCAGGCAGCATCAATATCGCCCTGAACAGCCCTGGCAAGCGCACAGATAACCGGACCATCTATCTGTCTTGATATCGCCTGAACCGCCTTTTTTTCACCGGGTGACGATATGGGAAAACCGGCTTCAATTACATCTACGTTAAGCCGCGCCAACTGCCTGGCCACTTCTATTTTTTCTTCGTAATTTAATCTTGCCCCCGGTGTTTGTTCACCATCTCGCAAAGTACTGTCAAATAAAAATATTTTTTCTGCCTTTTCTGGTTGAATAAACTTATCGGTCATTTTTAAAACCTCCAATTTAAATAGTTCGTATTAAATCTGGAGTGGGGGAGAGCCAAATAAAAAAACTTTCGTACAAGAGACGAAAGTTAATTTCCGTGGTACCACTCTTCTTGGCGGCATAACTTCTACCACCCACTCTTTAAGATAACGGAAGTCTCCGGCCAGGCCTAATTTCGCTCATTGAGAACTGATTTCGGTTGGCGGCTTACGGAGGAGTTCATTGACATCTTAATTACCGCTTTTCACTCTGCAGCGGCTCTCTGCTAATTAACCTGTCGATTACTGGTTCCGATCATTGCCTTTATTTTATTGACTTGAATGATAGATTACCTAATTTTTTTTACTTTGTCAAGCTGATTATTTTACGGAACTGAATAAGATACCGAAAATGCTTGACAAGATTATAATAATCATTCAGAATATAGATATATTTCAATAACATATTTTATATTCCGTTTATTTATATTTCGGTATTATATAAGGTGATGTGGATGTCTGTTGTCAAAAGGATCCCCGAGCCGCTTAACAACTACGAACAGTTAGCCCTTCTCAAGCAGCCCAACCCAAGGGCACCTACCGGGCTGAGAAACCTCTGTATTATCAGCCTAATGCTTAAAACAGGAATGCGTGTCAGCGAAATCATCAATTTGCAGGTAAATGATATTGACTGGGATAAATGTAAAATCCACATTCGGGAAAGCGGTGCTGCCCGTAAACGAACATTATGGCTGGATCGAGCTGAAATTATGCTTCTTAAAAGCTGGCAAAGTATAAACCCTGCAAAGGGGCCTATTTTTTTTACAACGCTCGACGGTTCCATGTTAAAAGATCGGTATATCCGGGAAATGGTTAAGCGTCTGGCCCGTAAAGCAGGAATTGCAAAAGACGTTTATCCTCACTTGCTTAGGTATACATTTGCAGTTGACTTCATACGTGAAACCAGGGATATAAAACTGCTGCAGGATGCTCTCGGACACAGGGAAATCTCGGCTACGCAAATATATACCAGGCTTCTGTTTGACAGTAAAGATATTCCTGATATTACCAGTGAAACTGCAACCAGAAGTGGTATGCCGGCATCTGATGAAGATCAGAAGCAAATTAACTTTAATGAATTCCATGATGATAAAAAGATCCCAAATCAGGATACAATCCGGGGTGTAATTTCTAAGAACGTCGATAAGAGTCACTCGGAAAAAAGGGCAATTTTAACCGGTGAAGCTAAGGAAAACATTGCTGTAGAAGAAAGGCTTCCTATGAACAACAGCAACGGGTATACCTATGGTATTAACCGGCCGGACAAAACGCAGCAGAAGCCGTCTGAGAGGCTTCACGATAGAATGGAAGGCAAACAGACAGACGAAGCTTTGAAACCAACTATAGCAGTAGTGTCTGAAGAAACAACTGATGATCGAAAAAAAATCCCGGCAATCAAATGCAGTAATTGCAGTTTTATTCTGCATTACCAGGGCGACTGTCCACAGTGCGGTGCATCATTTAACGAAATAATGAGGCATTGGGGGAAAATTATATGAGGGAGGTGTGCGTCGCCTGTAATTTCACCTTCCTTTTAATCCTGATTTAACTTCCGATAATACATCTTATGTTAACTAGCTGGTTTTTTTATTCTTTTTTCCAGGGTATTTCAGTTAAACCTCCCTCCATGTTTTAACTTTTAAGCCACTCTGCTATAATATCAGTTAAAGGTTCAGCAGTTGCGTAATTATTACTTTTACACTTGAAGTACAATTAAAGTAGATTTAATTTAACAATACAGCCTGTATAACTCATTCAACGTGAAAGTAGTGGGACAAATGGACCTGTCCCCTTTGTCCCACTGGTTATTTCGGAGGATATCTAATCAATATAATGAAGAATACTAACAGAACGAAACTAACCTACCTTCTCTCTTATCTGCTTATACTGTTCATTGCCCTGATGCTGATCGCCTGCTCAGAGTCGGTATTTCAAAATGAAATTGGATTAGATGATCAGATTATTGATTCTGACGGAAATGATCCAAACCAGCCTGAAATTGAAGAATCCGGCCATAATAACAGATCAACCGGTGAAAATGGCTCAGCTGAACCTGAACCTGTACGAGACCTCCCAGTTATTGGTATTTACAGCGGGGCAGGCAGTTGGGATGTAAATGTAGAAGCATTTAAAAGATTTTTCGATCATTATGGCTACCAGTGGGCCGAATTTGACGAAAATGATGCCATAGATATGGATCTCACGGCGAATTTCGATTTACTCTGGTTTCCAGGCGGCTTTGCTGCTGAATATAAGAATTATATTTCAAGCCATGATAATATTCGCGATTTCATAGAAAATGGCGGGATGTTTGCCGGTAGCTGTGCAGGAGCTTATTACGCCTCTGACATTCTGCGCTGGCTCAATGAAGATCACGAATACCCCCTGAAACTCTTCGAAGGTAAGGCAGCAGGCCCACTGACCGGACAAATAGCCTGGGGAGAAGTTGCAAATTTTATTCTTCTTGATAATATCCCTGCTAATGCAGATTTTGAACCTCAATTACCGGTTTACTATTTTGACGGCCCTTATTTTTCCCCATATAATGATCAAACTATAACTGTTCTTGCCCGTTATGAAGTAAATAATGAACCTGCTGTAATTGCCGGGCGTTTTGGCGAAGGTTCATATCTCCTATTCGGCCCCCACCCTGAACTGGGCGGCTACAGTTCATCATCACCGGATTTTAACTTAGATGGCGGAGAGGGCGCGCAGTGGCCCTGGCTTAATTCAGTTCTGACCTGGTTTTACATGTGGTAGATAATTAAACCTGATATGATATAATTGAGCCAGTGATAAATCCATTATCGGGGATGGTGGTTTTTTTTATGCGTCGCATCTACTTTATCGGTATATTTTTAATTCTGGTTATAATATCTTTCTTTATCGGCACCAGGGCGGGAGAAATTTTTTCACCTGATGCCCTGATAAATAGCGGTTCTGAAACAGAAAGCGTTTCTGAGCCTGACCAGGAGCCTGAACCTGAAGCTGAAGAGCCGGAAGCTGATCTTCGAACAGTAAATTTAATTGCCGTGGGCAATATATTCCCCCATGTTCCAAATATCGAACAGGCCCATCTGGGTGATGGCCGTTATGATTTCAGCCCTACATTTGAGATTATTGCGCCGATTCTGCAAAAGGCGGATCTGGCTGTTGCCGACCTGGAGACATCCCAGGCGGGCCCTGATATTACTTTCTGGGGTTACAGCGGTTATACCGGATACCCTCTTTTTAATTCGCCACAGGAGCTTTCAGTTGCCCTCAGAGATGCCGGTATTAGCCTGATGACTCTCGGGAATAACCATGCGCTTGATCGCGGTTACGAAGGCCTGCTTGCCAGTCTCGATCATATCCGCAGCCTCGGTATTAAAACCTTTGGCGCTTATAAAAGCCAGGATGAACGCGACAAACCATTAATTATAGAATCTGATGGTATAAAAATTGCTTTTATCGGTTATACATTTAGCACAAACGGTATATCAATACCTGAAGGACATGAATATTGCATAAATTTTGCTCCCGGTTTCAGCGATATAGCCCCTGTAATTGAAGACATTAATACTGCAAAACAGGCTGGAGCTGATTTAATTGCGGTTTTCCCTCACTGGGGTGAAAATGAGTATGCCCAGGAACCTTATCCTCAGTACTACCGGGAAGTAGCAGCAGAATTGGCTGCAGCAGGAGCAGATTTAATAATTGGCGGTCATCCGAAGTATGTGCAACCGATAGAATGGTTTTTTAATCATAAACCAGACGGCACAGAAAGAGCCACGCTGGCTATCTATTCGCAGGGAACATTTCTCTCAAACCAACACTACCCTGCAAATATATCGCCACTGGTTGAATACCACCTGCTGCTGGATCTCGATTTAAGCAAAAATATGGATACCGGTGAAGCCTGGATCAGCCGGGCAGATTATGAAATCACCTGGATTCACAGGGAATGGCGGCACAGAATACTGCCTCTCTCAGAAGTTTTCAACGGATTGCCTCAGGATTACAACTTGAGTGAATCAAAGGTCGAAGATCTTAAAGCTATGTATCAGCGCAACATTGAGGCCGCAGAGGCATACGGTCATGCAGAAGGCAAACTTAAAGCCCTTACGATATCTGATCAGCTTTTTGAAAAAGCTTATAGTGAATAATATTTTAAACTGGGGGTAATATTCATTGAAAATAGGTGTATTTACCGATAGTTTCAGACCTTACACAAGCGGTGTGGTCAGATCTATTGAACTATTCTCACGTGAATTTACAGCACATGGCCATGAGGTTTATATTTTCGGGCCCGATTACCCACTTCTCCACCCTCCGAAAGAAGAAGGAGTATTCCGCTTTATATCACTTCCCGCCCCAACTATGCCGGAATTCTCCCTGCCCATCCCCATCTCCGTTCAGCTGGGGCCTACTATCAAACGGATTGGGCTTGAAATTATTCATGTCCACTCCCCTTTCCTGCTTGGAAGCCTGGGAGCCAGGGCAGCAAGACGTCACAGACTTCCCCTGATATTTACTTTTCACACACTCTATGATCAATATGTCCATTACTTTCCCTTTGCTGAGGAAGCATCCCGACAGGTGGTTCAGGCTATTGGCCGTGATTTCTGTAATCGATGCAACATGGTTGTTGCTCCCTCTCAGCTTGTTGTAAATTACCTGAGAAGAATTGGGGTTAAAGCACCCATAGAAAATATTCCTACCGGTGTCGATCTTGAGGAATTCAGGAACCTTGATAAAAATTGGCTAAGGGATAATTACGGTATTAAGGATAAAGAAAAGGTCCTTCTATTTGTGGGCAGACTTGGCAAAGAAAAGAATGTGACTTTCTTGCTTAAGTCTTTTGAGATGATCTTAAACAGACATCCCGACACAAAGCTGGTCATGGTCGGAGCGGGGCCACAGGATAAATACCTTGAGAAAATGTGTAAAGAAGCAGGTATCAGGGATAAGGTGATATTTACAGGTGTACTGCCCCGTAATTTGATCGTTCACTGCTACGCAAGTTCAGACCTTTTTGTGTTTCCTTCAGTTACTGAAACGCAGGGACTTGTTATAGGTGAAGCAAAGGCAACCGGACTGCCTGTAGTAGCTGTGAGAGCTTTCGGTCCGGCAGAGATGGTTAAACATGGTGAAGACGGGCTATTAACCGACCCATCCCTCCCCGCTTTTACAAACGCCATCCTCGAACTACTTGAAGACAGCAAAATGCACAAAATGATGAGCAGACAGGCTTTGAAAAATGTTCGTGAAATATCCTCGGTCAAATGTGCCGATAAAATGCTCTCTATTTACAAAAAGTTGATTGAAGAAAATGCTGCAGCGCCCCGTAAGCGAAAACCTTACAAAATAAGTGTTTTTAAGCAGCGAAGCAAAAAAATATACAATTAACCAAAAGATCAATGCGATCCAAAATTTATTTTTATATTGTTAACCGATAGTAAAATGTTAAGATCTTACTTATGATCTTTTTCTTTGTTCTTTTTGTCGTAGCCGCTTTTAACAAAAAAGACAAGTAAAAAAAATACGCCGATCAGAATTATCCCTGTTATCAATTGCTGCATGTAATTTCCACTCCCTTAGGTTTAGAGCCCTCTGTTGAGAACAGAGAGCTCATATTATCATGGCTGCGGGACTAGGGATCGAACCTAGGCTTGATGATCCAGAGTCATCCGTGCTACCGCTACACCATCCCGCATCACCTAATACATTATACAAAAAGTGTTTATTCTAAGCAACCTTACTTCTTTTAAGCAGCGCCCGCTGAATCCGGTTTGGATATTTTATAATTCCTCAATATACTTTGCTGCTCTTTTAAGTCTCTCAACTGTTTTTTCACGGCCGAGCAGCTCCATAATTTCGAAAAGGCCCGGACCGCCCATGCGCCCTGTGATTGCCAGGCGTGTCGGTTGGATCAGACGCCCTGCTGATATTTCAAGATTTTCGCAGATAACATTAAATTTTTCTTCAGCCTCTGCTCTGCTGAATGTATTCATCAAATCCAATTCTCCGGCGGCATGAAGAAGCAGCTCTCTTACCCCTTCTTTCATGAAGGCTTTTTTTACACCTTTTTCCTCATATACAAATTGATCTTCATAAAAATATTCTGAAGCATCAGCTAGCTCTACAAGTGTTTTTGCCCGCTCCCGGACTGTTTTGATTACATTTTTGTAATATAGAAATTCATCTCCGGCAGGCCTGTTCTGAAACAACTCTTTCCGGATAAAAAAAGGCAGGGCAGATTCTGCAAGTTTTTCAAGATCGTATTCCCGGATATAATGGCTGTTCATCCAGGTTAACTTTACAGTATCATATATCGCAGCAGTTTTATTAACTTTTTGCAGAGAAAATACGCTAACTGACTCATCTATCCCAAAGATTTCTTTGTCTCCACCAGGAGACCATCCCAACAGGGTCATGTAGTTAATCAGCGCTTCAGGCAGAAAACCTTCATCGCGGAATTCTTCTACTGAGGTAGCCCCATGTCTTTTACTCAACTTACTGCGATCAGGTGCAAGGATCATCGGGACATGAGCAAAGATCGGCATCTCGTAACCCATAGCCAGAGCGCATAACTGCTGACGAGGCGTATTGGACAGATGCTCTTCAGCCCTGATAATGTGTGTTATATTTAACTGCAGGTCATCGACAACACTGGCAAAATTATAAGTAGGCAGTCCGTTTGATTTAATTATAATGAAATCATCGAGATCAGAGTTCTCAAAACTTACCTCCCCCCTAATCTCATCTTTAACAACGGTTGCTCCACTGTCTGGAACCTTCAACCTGATTACCGCTTTACGGCCTTCGCTTCGCAACTTATCTTCCGTTTCCGCACTCAGGTTTCTGCAGGTTCCGGGATATAAATATGCTTTATTTTCAGTGCGGGCAGCTTCCCTGCCTGCGGCAAGTTCGTCAACCGTGCAGTAACAGCGATAAGCCCTGCCTTCATTGAGCAGTCTTTCAGCTTCCCTGTTATACTCAGCCATCCTTTTAGACTGAAAATAAGGGCCTTCATCCCATTCAAGACCCAGCCACTTCATTGAAGCCATTAATTTATTGATATAATCTTCTTTGGATCGTTCTAAATCTGTATCATCAATACGCAGAACAAAAGTACCGCCGACCCTGCGGACAAACAGATAATTGAAAAGCGCCGTCCTGGCTCCACCGATGTGCAGTTCTCCGGTCGGGCTTGGTGCAAATCGAACTCTTACATCTGACACTTAAACACCCCGTTAATAAAATATAAATTTTAATTTAAAATTGAAAGCAGTATACCCGCTGCAACAGCTGAGCCAATAACTCCTGCCACATTGGGGCCCATTGCATGCATCAGCAGGTAATTATTCGGATTTTCTTCTTTGCCAACTGTCTGCGATACCCTTGCGGCCATCGGTACAGCTGAAACACCGGCAGAACCGATTAGCGGATTAATCTTCCCTTTTGAGATAACATACAATAACTTACCCATTAGTACACCTGCAGCAGTGCCAAAAGCAAAAGCGGTCAGCCCGAGCAGGATAATTTTGATTGTATCAGGGGTAAGGAAATAAGCTGCCGTCGCTTTAGCGCCAACTGTTAACCCGAGGAATATAACGACAATGTTGTTCAGTTCATTCTGAGCCCCTTTGCTCAGCCGTTCAGTAACACCACTTTCTCTTAAAAGGTTTCCGAACATCAGCATTCCGAGAAGTGGAAGCGCAGCTGGTAATAAGAGGCCTGTCAGGATTATAACTGCAACCGGGAAGATAATCTTTTCAATTTTCGATACCGGCCTCAGCTGCTCCATTACAACGACCCGTTCTTTTTTGCTGGTTAAGAGGCGCATGATTGGAGGCTGAATAATCGGGACCAGCGCCATATATGAATATGCAGCAATGGCAATTGATCCTAACAGTTCCGGCGCCAGTTGATTGGCTAAAAATATAGCTGTTGGTCCGTCGGCGCCGCCGATAATACCTATAGCGCCTGACTGCTGGGCTGAAAAACCAAGAAAAAATGCACCTATGAAAGTTAAAAATATACCAAACTGCGCGGCTGCTCCGAGAAGCAGGGTTACGGGGTTGGCAATTAATGGACCGAAATCAGTCATTGCCCCTACCCCGAGAAAGATTAAGGGTGGATATATTCCTAATTCAAGACCCTTTGAAAGGTAGTAAAACAAGCCTCCAAGCTCCTGGCCGACTTCAGGCTGCATCAGAGTACCAAGCGGCAGGTTAACCAGAAGTATTCCAAAACTAATCGGCACCAGTAACAGCGGCTCATATTTTTTGGCGATACCAAGATAGAGCAAAATACATGCTATCAAAATCATGATAGCTTCGTTTAATTGCATATTTACAAAACCAGTACCTTCTAAAAACTCATATAGAAGGTCTAACATTGCGGATCAACCCCTTTCATAATCTGCGTAGATGCTCTCTTTGTTAGTTCAGGACGATTAAGGGGTCACCGCTGTTTACGGTATCGCCTTTTTTAACCAGAACCTGGCCGACTGAACCGGCTTGAGGCGCAGTAAGCTCGTTTTCCATTTTCATTGCTTCTAAAACAAGCAGTACATCGCCTTCATTAACACTGTCGCCAACTGCCACTTTTACTTCCAAAACTGAGCCTGGCATAGGCGCATTTATACTTGCGCTGCCGCCGCTTGCCGCTGCAGATTTATTAGTATTCTCCTGTGGCGGTGAAGCTTTAGCCGGCGCAGAATTCGTCGCAGGAACAGCTGCCGGAGCTGCAGGTGTGTTTGTAACAACTGGTTGACTATCCGGGGCTTCTTCTTCAACCTGGACTGAGTATGTTTGGCCATCTACAGTGACTTTAAATGTTTTCATGATGTTTTTTCCTCCTAATAGTTTCTAGTTCCATTCTGTTTTGCAGCAGAACTCTTCTTCCTGTTATTTGCCAATTGTCACCGGTCCTGCTTTCACTTGGTTTGACATTAAAACTTATTCTACCAGCCGACGCAAGCAGATTGTTACCCTGCATGTATTGATAAACGGCGGCAATAATAGCAGCTGTAATCCTTTTATTATCGAAATCTTTGTTTACGGGAGCAGCTTCTGTAGTTGCCGCACCAGTCACATTTTTCCCCTTTTTTTCTCTTGTAAAAATCAAGTTAAATAAATGAAGTAAACCATACAATAATAAGAGCGTAAACATTACAACAGCAAATCCGATCACCATTACCTGTATTGCAAATTCGATTTTTTCCATACAGCAGTTCACTCCTCCAAGAGTTACATATAGATGATTGTAGCATTTTACAGGTGGCATGAAAAGAGCAGTATGCTCTGTAAGGTCAAATATATACTATTTAAATTCATTGTCAGCAAGGTTAATTTCAAGTAATACCCGCACATTCTTTCAATCTGTTCAAATAGTATTTTTCAACTGCAAATTTACCTGAATATGAAGATGGAGTTAATTCTCCACCATGATAATCAGAGCCACCAGTGATGACCAAACCCATATTCTCTGCGGCCTGCCTGTAAATTCTAACCAGATTAGGGCTGTGATCAGGATGAAATACTTCTATACCCTTCAGTCCTAAAACTACCAATTTCTTCAGAGAGTATTTCCCATCTACGCCGGGATGAGCCAGTACCGGTACTGCGCCGGAATTTTTAAGCAAATTCAAAACATCTTCAACCTGCACATAATTCCTGGGCACATAAGCAGGTTTATCTCTGCCCAGGTACACAGAAAATGCCTCATCAAGTGAGTGCACATATTTTTTTTTAAGCAGCAACCTGGCAAGGTGCAATCTGCCGGGAGCGGCGCTTCCGCTTTCAAGCAGGATATCTTCCATTTTTATTTTGAAGCCTAACTTATGCAGAGCTTCGAGCATTTTATTCATTCTTACATGTCTTTCGCTTTTCATGTCATTTAGTGCTGCATTTAAATCATTTTTATTGAGCGGGTAGTATCCAAGGATATGAACTTCCCTGCCTTCGATCTCTGTGCTGATTTCAACGCCGGGTACAAATTCTATATTATAATTTTTTGCTGCCGCTGCCGCTTTCGCAAGCCCGTCCAGAGTATCATGATCAGTTAAAGCGAAGGCTGCAAGACCTGCTTCTGCAGCTCTGAGAGACAGTTCATTTGGGCTGAGCAGTCCGTCTGAGGCATTACTATGCATGTGCAAATCAACTTTTTCTACATTCATAGGGTAAAATCCTCCACTTTCAGGTGAATCAAAGATAAAACTTATACTCTGGTTGATATCCCCTGAAATAAAAAAAAGACCCTCTGCAGACTAATTTGAGAGGGCGCTTTTAGCATCCTAATGGTGTCTGTCTGAGCTGTTTAGCGAGGTTCAATGATCAACTTTATTGCTGTTCTTTCCTCACCATCAATTTCAATGTCGGTAAATGCAGGGATACAGATTAAATCTATTCCTCCCGGCGCAACAAACCCTCTTGCAATCGCAACCGCTTTTACAGCCTGATTCAAGGCTCCCGCTCCGATTGTCTGGATTTCTGCTCCACCCTTTTCCCTGAGCACCCCCGCCAGGGCGCCTGCTACTGAATTTGGATTCGACTTTGCTGAGACCTTTAATATATCCATTATTAGATGCCTCCTTTGCGGATTTAAATACATTATTCTGCTTAATCCACAAAAGTCCTGCCAGAATTATATGAATTATTCGATATTCATTTTTAGTTTATAATAAATATTCTTTCTATTGATAGGGCTTCTCCTCTTATTTCATTAACGGTAATAACTACTGCATTAAATAGTGATTTTCCTCCGCTGATATGGAGCCGATTTGGCAGCCCTGTGGTAAAACGTTCCAGTGGACCGTCTATATCAACACCCAGGATCGAATTATATAATCCAGTCATGCCCACATCAGTTATATAAGCCGTATTGCCGGGTAGTAATCTTTCATCCGCTGTCTGAACATGGCTGTGTGTTCCTATAACTGCGCTTACTCTTCCATTAAGATGCCAACCCATGGCCTGTTTTTCTGAAGTTGCTTCTGCATGAAAATCAATAATTATTACTTCAGCCTCTTCGTTTACTTTTTTTATTTCCCTGTCTGCAGCTTTGAAAGGACAGTCTACAGGTTTCATAAATACCCTGCCGATTAGGTTAATTACCGCCACTTTAGTATTGCTTTTTCCTGCTTCATAGATTACTGAGCCATTACCGGGGGTTGTTTCTTCAGGGTAATTAGCCGGTCGGAGCAGGCATGGCTCATTATCAATAAATTCAAATATATCTTTTTGATCCCAGGTATGGTTTCCACCGGTTACAATATCCACACCTGATAAACGCAGTTCACGGAATATCTCTTCCGTTATCCCCGCGCCGCCTGCAGCATTTTCCCCATTAGCAATGATTACATCGGGATTATATTTTTTTTTCAACTCCGGAAGGTTGCGGCCGAGTGAATCGCGGCCTGTTTTACCAACGATGTCACCGATTAAAAGAACTTTCATCTGAATTTCTCCATGTTTCACTGTTTATTTACAGGGAAAGTGCCCTTTAAGGGGCACTCTCTGATTGTATTTAATCTTCAGGGTTTATTCATGTAAGTTTATTTTGTTGTTTGCCTACTTGGCATAATCTACCGCCCTGGTTTCCCGGATCACTGTAACTTTGATCTGACCGGGATACTCAAGTTCACTTTCTATTTTCTTGACTATATCTCTGGCAACCTGAATCGAAGCATAATCATCAATTCGGTCCGGTTTTACCATGATCCTTATTTCACGACCGGCATGAATAGCATAAGCTTTTTCCACACCTTCAAAAGAGTCGGCAATATTCTCGAGATTCTCTAACCTCTTTATATATGATTCCAGGGTTTCCCGCCTGGCGCCAGGACGAACAGCTGATATAGCATCGGCAGATTGAATCAGGACAGCTTCAAGAGTATTGAAGTCAACATCACCATGATGCGCTGCGATCGCGTTTATAATACCCGGTGATTCCTTGTATTTCCTGGCGATATCAGCGCCTATGACGACATGGGAGCCTTCAGTTTCATGATCGATTGCCTTACCGATGTCATGTAAAAGACCGGCCCTCTTGGCAAAGGTTACATCGAGTCCGAGCTCTGCAGCCATTATACCGGCCAGGTGAGCCACCTCGATTGAGTGTTGGAGTACGTTTTGTCCGTAGCTGGTGCGGTAACGCAGCTTGCCAAGCAGGGTAACCAGTTCCGGATGAAGACCGTGAACTCTTGCCTCAAAAGTAGCACGTTCACCTTCTTCTTTGATTTGATTCTCGACCTCTTTACGGGTTTTTTCTACGATCTCTTCTATTCTGGCCGGATGAATTCTGCCATCACTGACCAGCTTTTCCAGCGCCAATCTGGCAACTTCACGCCTGATCGGATCAAAACCTGAAATGATAACTGCTTCGGGAGTATCGTCGATAATAAGATCAATACCGGTTAAAGTTTCGAGAGCTCTGATATTACGCCCTTCCCTTCCGATAATTCTCCCTTTCATTTCATCATTGGGTAGGTTAACAACAGAAACAGTTGTCTCGGAGACATGATCTGCCGCACATCGCTGTATCGCCAGGGTGACAATCTCACGGGCTTTTTTATCCCCATCAGCCTTGGCCTGACTTTCTATATCCTTAACCATTACAAGCATTTCATGTTCAATTTCTTCACGTACACGCTGAAGGAGAAGATCTTTTGCTTCATCTGTGCTCATCCCGGAGACATGTTCAAGTTCAGCCAGCTGTTGCTGATGGAGCTCTTCAAGCTTATCCCTGAACTTTTTGTTCTCTTCCTCTTTGTCTCTGAGTTCTTCTTCCTTGCGTTCCACATTATTGATTTTGCGGTCAAGACCTTCTTCTTTTTGGACCAGTCGTCGTTCCAGCCGCTGCAGTTCAGCACGCCTTTCTTTGCTTTCCTTCTCCAGCTCTGTTCTTAATTTATGGACCTCTTCTTTTGCTTCAAGTTGTTTTTCTCTTTTTAGAGAATTAGCTTCATGGGTAGCTTCTTCCAAAATCTTTTTTGCTGCCAACTCTGCAGAAGATATTTTAGCTTCTGCTATCATCTTACGAATAAAATACCCGCCCCCAAAACCTGCAGCCAGGGCGGCTATAACCATAAGTAGACTTTCAAGCATATTTTTCACCTCCGTAACCATGATTTAAGTAACATTGATTAGTGCAAAATAAAAACATAAGCTGTGTCCAGGACACAGCTTAAAAGAGAAAGGTCAGGAAAAGGTTACACTTATCCCTTTACCATAAAGATTATATAAAATTTTAATCTATCCGCAGTGCCCTCAGACACCAGGCTTTCTCTTATCGGTTATGAACTGAACATATAATCACACATACACGATTCCTTTATAATTTTAGCCCTTTAACTAGATTATGTCAAGAAAAGAATCTTCAATCAGAAAGTTTGTAATCTCTGATCGCTTCGATGATTAAGCTGTCCTGATAGCCTCTTCTTTTAAGAAATCCAACCTGTCTCGATATCCATTTTTCATCGATCTTTCCCTCTGCCGGATATCTTCTTTCAAGCATATTTTTGATGATCGATAAGTCATCTTCGTTACAAAAACTATCAGCTATTTTTTCATCAATAACTTCTCTGTCAATTCCTTTTAAGCCCAGTTCATGGCGGACCCTGTTGCGGCCATAGCCTCTTGGTTTACGATAAGTGATATAGTCTTCGGCAAATCTTGAATCATCTATGTAACCGTATTCAATCATCTCTGAAACTACCTGACTAATAAGGTCAGGAGCATAATCTTTTCGTAGAAGGTACTCTTTTAGCTCTTTGAGGGTTCTCGCCCTGTATGTGAGATAACGCAGCGCCCTGCTTCTGGCTTTTTTCAGGTTATTAGAATCATCCACTGCATTTCAACTCCATCAACTGCTACTGCTTAGCCTCATCTTTAACTGCTTTTTCAGCAGGAGCTTTTTCTTCTTTGTCTGCTATTACAGGTGTAGAAAGAGGCAGGCCTGCCAGCTTTCTTACTTTTTGATCAATTTCATCCCTGATTTCAGGATTATCTTTAAGAAAAGCTCTCACATTTTCGCGACCCTGACCCAATCTTTCCTCTCCGTATGAAAACCATGCCCCGCTCTTGTTGATAACGTTATGTTCCAGACCAAGATCTATAAGTGAACCTTCAGCAGAAATTCCAGTTCCGTAGATAATATCGAATTCGGCGATTTTAAAGGGTGGAGCAACTTTATTTTTTACTACTTTAACCCTGGTTCGGTTACCTATGACCTGATCGGAGCCTGCTTTAAGTGATTCGATTCTCCTCACGTCCATGCGTACTGATGAATAAAATTTAAGCGCTCTGCCGCCGGGAGTAACCTCTGGATTACCGAACATTACCCCTACTTTTTCCCTGATCTGATTGATAAAAATTGCACAGGTCCTGGATTTACTGATTACTCCTGACAGCTTGCGAAGAGCCTGAGACATCAGCCTTGCCTGCAGGCCGACATGGGCGTCACCCATTTCTCCTTCTATTTCAGCGCGTGGCACTAGAGCCGCTACCGAGTCAATTACAAGGACATCAATTGCCCCGCTTCGAACAAGCGCTTCCGCTATTTCCAGAGCCTGCTCACCTGTATCAGGTTGTGATACCAGTAATTCATCTAGATTTACCCCCAGATTTGTCGCATACTGAGGATCAAGCGCATGTTCAGCATCGATAAATGCTGCATAGCCCCCTCTTTTTTGTGCTTCGGCAATGATATGAAGAGCAACAGTGGTTTTACCTGATGATTCAGGCCCAAAAACCTCAACAACTCTTCCCCGTGGTACGCCGCCAATTCCAAGCGCTGCATCAAGAGCAAGGCTGCCGGTTGGAATTACTGCCACTTCATAGTTGACATCCTGGCCCAATTTCATTACCGAGCCCTTGCCGAACTGTTTTTCAATCTGTAATAGTGCTGCTTCCAGTGCTTTTTCTTTTTCCAACAAGACTTACCTCCTTAACCGGTTTCTTACCGGTTTACTTCTTTTTAATAGTTTATGATTCCTGCCTTCCTGAACCAGGTAAATTTAATTATCAAACCTTTTCCAGTGTACTGATCTGTATTGCGCTCCCTGCCTTGTCAGTATGCTTTCGAAAAGAGTAACCCCCTCAATTAATGCCGGTGAAGTAATAAATGTATCTGTTGCATCAAGCATATCTTTGATAACTTTTTCATCGATAGGCTGCCTGATTCTACCTAATGTTAAATGGGGATGATAGCTGCGTTTTTCCGGTTTAATGCCTATGCCAGCCAGATCTGAATCAAGCTTATCAGCAAGATCTGTACTTATACTGTAACCTTTTTTCACTGCAACCCAGATTACTCTTGCCCTGGCAGTGGAGGGGAATACTCCACTGCCAGAAATATCCAGTTCAAAGGGTTTAAATGATCGCGCCGCTTTATCGATCACATTTTTGATTAAATCAATATTAGAATCGTCTGTTTCACCGATGAACTTCAGAGTAAGGTGCAGCCCGTCGGCTTTAACCCAGCGAACACCACTTAACTGATGTTTTAACTCATTCTGAAGAGTGGCAACTTCATGTCGCTGCTTGTCCGATAACTCCAGGGCTATAAAAAACCTGCTCACTATTAACTCCTCCGCCTTGCCTGTCATTTAAGTATCCAACAAAAACTTTCTCAGCATATCCAGGGCAGCCTGCGCCGAACGCTCTTTGATCACTCTTCGCCCCCCGCCCAGGTTCAATTCCCGGCAATTAAGGCCGCTATCTCCTTCAATTGCAATATAAACCAGGCCCACCCTGCTTTTCGAACTATCACTTTGCGGCCCGGCAATACCAGTAATCCCGACTCCAAGATCGGATTTAAATCTCGACCTTGCCCCTTTAGCCATCGCTTTGGCTGTCGCCTCACTAACTTCGCCTTCCTTTTCGATAAGAGCAGGATCAATGCCAAGCAGCTTTGTTTTGGCAAAACGGGAATAGGCAACAATGCCACCCAGGTAAAATTTTGAACTACCCGGAATATCAGTTAGGACATCTGACAACAGTCCTCCACTGCATGACTCTGCCAAAGCCAGGGTCTTACCCCTGGATGTCAGCTTGTAGGCAACGACACCAGCCAGGGTTTCATCATCAGCGCCGAAAATGTAATCTCCAAGCGCATCTCTCAGGCGCCGCTCTGCCTCTTCGATTAAGAGCTCTGCCTCTTTTCGATTGCCATACCCTTTAATCTGCAGGTATACTTCATATCCCCTGGCGACATATGAAATAGGTGGAAATTCCCAGACGCCGATTGACTTAATTTTTTCTTCGAGCATCGATTCACCCATACCGATACATTTCAGGGTTTTTACCATACTCAGATTACAGTAATTTTGCTCCACTAAAACGGGTACTACAGCATTGTCAAACATGTATTGCATTTCGTTAGGCGGCCCGGGCAGCATCACTATCAGTTTTCCTTCATAATCTACGATCATCCCGGGAGCTGTTCCACGGGTATTTTCAAGCATTTTCCCGCCATCAATTACCATCGCCTGCTTTATATTGTTGTCTGTCATATTAATGCCCCGAAGTTTGAAAAAGCGCTCCATTTTATAGAGCCATGTTCTATCCAGGATTAACTGTTTATCAATAATTCCAGCTACAGCTTCCCTTGTCAGATCATCATCTGTTGGGCCAAGTCCTCCGGTTATGATTACCAGGTCGGTTTTACTTAGTGCCCTGTCGAGAGCATCCCTTATTGCAGGCTCTTCATCGGCAACCACTACAGATTCCCTCACATCAATACCCATTGACCATAGCCTGCGCGATATAAAACCACTGTTACTATTTTCAACCAGTCCTGTTAATATCTCATTGCCAATACAGATCAGGTCAGCCGACAAGTATATTCACCTCGATTATTTTAGACAGGCAGTTCATCCAGCGGTGTCACCTTTAGAGCGAGAAGGTTGTACGGTGATACGGCTGATATTTTCGCCCTAACCCAGCCTCCCGCTTTCAAAGGTTTATCTGAATGCATATACACCACGCCGTCAACATCAGGAGCCTGGTGCTCGCTTCTGCCTACATACCAATTCTCCTTCGAATCGATCGCCTTATCTACAAGAACTATCAGATTCTTACCGACCATATCTCTGTTCAGTCGAAGTGCAATTTCCTGTTGCTTAATCATCAGTTCTGCCCTTCGTCTCTCTGCTATGCGGCGGGGCACTTTTCTGATCTGATCTACGGCGGTGGTACCGTCCTGTCTGGAATAAACAAATGCTCCCATCTTTTCAAACGGCCTGCTTTCGATGAAATCAAGCATGCCCTGAAAGCGAGACCTGGTTTCCCCCGGAAAGCCAACCATCAACGTTGTTCTCAATGCAATACCGGGGACAGTTACCCTTAGTTTGTCAATTAAAGACTTAAGATATGTGTTGTTATAATGCCTGCCCATCATTTTTAGAATAAGATCGTCTGTATGTTGAATAGGTATATCCAAATAGTTGCAGATACGACTTTCTGAAGCGATTAGATCAATTAAATCGTCATCGATTCTTGATGGATATGTATACATTATTCTGAGCCAGAATTTCTCAGGAAGCTGCATTATTTTTCTGATCAGCTTGCTTAAGCTTTTACCATCACCCCATTCGCTTCCATAGGCAGTTGTATCCTGGGCAATTAATACTATTTCACTTGCGCCTCCGGATACCAGTATACTTATCTCATCTAAAATACTTTTCTCATCCCTGCCGCGATAATCTCCACGAATTGAGGGTATCAGGCAATAGCTGCACCTGTTACTGCAGCCTTCGGCTATTTTAACATTGACGCTGTGAGCAGGTGTAGTGAGTATCCGGGGAGCAAGCGATATATATTCCGCAGAAGGTTTATCTTTTAGAACTGTTTTGATACCGGCAAACAGCAACTT
Source organism: Bacillota bacterium (assembly GCA_019428945.1). GTDB lineage: Bacteria > Bacillota > Dethiobacteria > DTU022 > DTU022 > JAABTH01. The sequence goes on from JAHYJM010000001.1 coordinate 84,637, forward strand.
AAATAAATTATCCAGCCGTTTGTAACTGTGAACACCAATTGCTCCGTCAACTTCCTCTATTCTGGCCAATATTGTACTGCCGTATACTTCAACAAGACAGCCTGCCACAACAAGGATAGGTTTACCGTCAACTTTTTTTGATCCCAGTTCCAGAATCGTATTGATTGCTTCCTGCTGAGCTTCCTCGATAAACCCGCATGTATTGACAAAGGCAAGATCTGCCGATGAATAATCATCGGTTAACACTGCGCCTCTGCCGGCCAGATAACCTAATACCTCTTCCGTATCAACTCTGTTTTTAGTGCATCCCAATGATACGCTGTAAACTTTTAACCCTTTAAGCCTCAGATGGTTTGTTCTCTTGATCAAGGTAAAACTCCCTTTATTCTTTTCGCTTTTCGAATTCCTCGCAGATCAGGGCTGCCTGTTCCTGCGTCACTAAAACCTCACGGGGTTTACTCCCCTCAAACTGACCGACCACACCTCTTCTTTCAAGGTCGTCTATTAACCGTGCAGCCCTGGTATAACCTATCCGGAATCTACGCTGTAAAAGTGAAATAGAAGCCTGCCCGGTTCGAACTACAAGATCAACGGCTTCGGCAAACAAAGCATCAGCTTCTTCCGCTTCAGGCTCATCAATTTTTTCTAGAAAGGTATCGCCCTCAACGTAATCCGCATTACCCTGCTCTTTTATGAAATCTGTTACCTTTTTAACTTCAATTTCACTGATGTATCCACCCTGCACCCGGAACGGCTTAACCGCACCAACAGGATAGAAAAGCATATCGCCACGGCCAAGCAGTTTTTCAGCTCCGCCCATGTCCAGTATAGTCCGTGAATCAAACTGAGAGGATACAGTAAATGCAATTCTTGAAGTAATATTAGCTTTGATAATGCCGGTTAAAACATCAACTGAAGGCCTCTGCGTAGCTACCAGTAAGTGAATTCCTGCTGCTCGCGACATCTGCGCCAGGCGGGCTATTGAGTCTTCGACCTCTCCCGGTGAAACCAGCATCAGATCAGCCAGTTCATCAATAATCACTACTATGTATGAAAGAAGTTCAAGCTCTTCGTCTTCTGTTGTAAGTTCATTGTATGCTCCGATATCCCTTACCCCGAGTCGCGCAAAAAGATCGTAACGACGCCCCATCTCCCTGACCATGTTTCTCAGGGCAAGAGATGCTTTTCGCGGATCAGTGACAACTGGCATAAGCAAGTGTGGAATACCGTTGTAAATGCTCAACTCGACAACCTTGGGATCAATCATCATAAAGCGTACCTGTTCCGGGCCTGCTTTATATAGAATACTTGTAATAATAGTATTCAGGCAAACGCTCTTACCGGCCCCGGTTGCTCCGGCAATCAGGAGGTGTGGCATTTTTGTCAGATCGGCAATCACGGCAATACCGGTGATATCTTTTCCAAGGGCTATGGTTAATGGTGAAAGGCTCATTTTGAAAGCTCTGTCTGTCATTACCTCACGCAGGTTAACCAAAGATATAGTCTGGTTGGGAACTTCGATGCCAAGGGCAGCCTTACCGGGTATTGGGGCTTCTATCCTCACCAGCGGAGCAGCAAGATTAAGCGCAAGATCGTCGGACAGACTGCTGATTCTGCTTACCTTAACCCCCGCTTCGGGCTGCACTTCAAACCTGGTGACTGTTGGCCCTGACTGAACATGGATCACTTTTGCTTTCACGCCAAAACTGAGAAGCGTATTTTCAAGGAGTTTAGCCCTTTCTCTGCTGTTTTTCGCCTGTTGCTCTTCGCCCCCGCTGGGCATTGTTAGCAGATCAAGCGGTGGAAATTTATATTCAGGTCGGACACTCTTACTGCGGACAGTAACCAGGAGCTCTTCCCTCTCCTCACCGGCTGTTTCAGGCGAGATCGTCTCCATAACCTCTGGCAGGCTTTTCTGCAATAATTTGTCTTGATCCTCCGCAGTATCATGAACCGGCTCCGTTTCAGCCGCGCTAATCTGATCTGGTTGCTCTCCGGTTGAAAGAGCAATTTCTGCCAGCGCATGCTCCCTGACCTTCATGGCTTCGGCCCGATTTGCGGCCATATTCGTTACACCTTTATTTATAGATCTGCCGCACCATTTAATACCGTTGATAAATAACCGGCTGGTTTTCCTGAAAGCCTTGTAAAGAGATTCGCATATTTTCAGAAGAGTGTTAACAATTTTTTTAAGCGATATATCAAAAAGCAGCAGTAAAGAAATAACAACCAGAGCATATATTAATATTAGACTACCCAGAGGACCTATAGCCAGGTATAAAGAAGTCGCGGTGAGCGCCCCCAGTAATCCTCCGCCTTCGCGGGCCAATCCTGCCATTATGCTCTCTCTGAAACCGAAAAGACCTGTTATATCAGGCAACTTTTCTGTAATCAGCTGCAGATGAATCCAGGTTATATAGAGAAAAGGCATGATTAACAGGCCAATTAACCGGTTCTTGAGCCGGATTCGATTTTGCGGTAAAAATGTTCTGATGGCAAGAATTGCAATAAAAAGCGGGATGATAAATGCGGCATCGCCAGCCAGGCTGCGCAGCAAATTATTCAGAAAAATGCCGATGCCCCCGGTTTGTCCGGGAATGAAAAGACCAATCAAGGCAAAAGCGGCCAATGCAAATAATAAAACGGCCTTAATTTGCATCCGCATCTCTTTTTTAATGCTTTTTCTTCGACGTTTGGCCAATTATCTTTTTCCGCCTTTCAGGTTAACTATACCTCAGGTTCAGAACTCAATCAATTATAAAACATTTGTTCGCCATTGTAAAGTTTCTTTCTGTTCAAAAGCTTAAATCAGCAGTTAATATTACGACTTTTAATTTGAAGGTTTAATCAGATCACTTCAGCAATGAATATGTTATAACTACCAGGCCGGCAGCCCAGCAGTAGTAAGCAAAATAGTGAAATCTGCTGCCGGTCAGCAGTTTGATAAATACTTTTATGGCGAATACTCCTGAAATAAAGGCAACCAGGCCGCCGGCCAGGTAATTGAGCAGCATCGCCTCTTCAATCCCTGTTGTAATAATTTGTCTTAATTCAAGCAATGTCCCTCCGAGAATAACTGGCGCAGCCAACATAAAAGAATATTTCACAGCTGTTTCCCGATCAAGACCTCTCCAGAGTGCGGCCATGATCGTTGAGCCTGATCGGGAAATACCGGGAATTATTGCCATCCCCTGTAAAAGACCGATCCAGATTGCATCTCTTAACTTAATTGATCCTTTATCTGTAATCCCTTCAGGAATCAGTGTAAGCAGCTTTAATATAATACCGGTAACCAGCAGCATGATGCCGACCAATAAAGTTGATTTGAAAAATAGTTCAACATAATTTGAAAACAGGAGCCAGACAGCTGCGGTAACAGCGACTCCTGCGATTAACATGAGCAGAAAATTTTGTTCAATTTTATCCCTGCGAAATTTTAATAGAGCAATAAAATCTTTTCCAAATACATATAAGACCGATAAGAACGTTCCGAAGTGAAGCAGGATCTCCAGAGTAACTCCCGGTTCATTAAGACCAAGAATTTCCTGGAATATAACCAGATGTCCGGAACTGCTAACCGGCAGAAATTCTGTTAAGCCCTGGATCAGGCCGAGAATGATTGCTTCAATTATATTCATAATCTCCTGGAACCCCTTTCTGAAATAGAAATTTTAACTCTGAGTATAGTTTATACACCATAAGAGCTGCCGTTCGGAGGCAGCCCTTTTAAAACACACATATCACTGTAACATCCCCGCTAAAGAGAAACATTTTATATTATAAAAATTCGACTGTAATCATCTTATATCCTGCATAAAGTAAAACGCCGGTTGCAATCCGGCGCCTTTATAAACCATGCATATATAATAGCCGGGAGGCTATTATCTTTGAAGAATGATCCTGCTAATTATCGCCTTTATTTTGAATATCGATAATGATCGGCATGATCATCGGCTTGCGTCCGGTGTGCTCATAAAAGTAAGAAGAAGCGACATCTCTGAGCTTTGATTTTACTTTATTCCACTCATGAAGCTGCTCCGCGCTCATTTTATCCAGGGCTCTGGTCAGCACCGTGCGTGCTTCCCCGAGAAGGTCTACAGACTCTCTTACATAAACGAACCCCCGGGTAATTATTTCGGGGCCTGATATTACCTCGCCCTTATCCTGGTCTACCGCAAGCACAATAATGACGATTCCGTCTTCTGACAGGATCTGGCGATCTCTGATTACCACTTCACCCACATCACCGACACCAAAACCGTCAACCAGTACCCGTCCGGCAGGAACAGAACCGGCCAGGCGGCCCCGGCCTTCATTAAATTCCATTACATTTCCCGGTTTAACCAGGAAGACATTATCTTCAGGTATACCAAGTTTTTGCGCTGTCTGGGAACAGAAAGCCTGCTGACGGAACTCGCCGTGAACCGGTATCAGGTATTTCGGTTTAAGCAGGTTAATCATTAACTTGATTTCTTCCCCACTGCCGTGGCCGCTTACATGAACTCCTGATACCGGCCTGTAAATTACATTGGCTTTAAGCTGGAAAAGATTGTTTACAGTTCTGGACACAAGCTTTTCATTACCCGGAATCGGACTGGCAGCGATAATTACTGTATCACCGGGGACTATTCCTACCTGCCGGTGTTCCGCCTGTGAGATTCTGGTTAGCGCAGACATGGGTTCCCCCTGGCTGCCTGTTGTGATCAAAGCCATTTTTTCCGGTTTTATATCCTTAATTTTATCTATATCAATCAAAACTCCATCAGGAATTTTAAGGTAACCAAGTTCCGTCGATATATCAACTGAGTTTACAATACTTCTGCCTACAACGCAGACTTTTCGGTCATAACGTGTTGCGGCATCAACAACCTGTTGGATACGATGAATATTTGAAGCAAATGTGGCCAGAATTATTCTGCCCTGTGAAAGCCTGAATATCTCATTTATGCTTTCACCTACCTGCTTTTCTGAGAGTGTGTAACCTGGTCTGTCTGCATTAGTGCAATCAATTAAAGCGGCAACCACGCCTTTTCGGCCCAGCTCGGCAAGTTTATGATAGTCTGTAATCTTTCCGTCAACAGGTGTTTGATCAAATTTAAAATCGCTGGTGTAAACAATTACACCGGCCTGTGTTTCGACGGCAACCCCTACAGAATCGGGGATGCTGTGGTTTGTTCTGAAAAATTCCAGTTTAAAGTTTTCAGACAAGATCAGCTTTTCATCGGGGCTGATTTCATTTAAACACACGTTACTTACCGGATGCTCTCTTAGCTTGGCCTCAAGCAGACCAAGCGTAAGCCTTGTTCCGTAAATCGGGGCATCAAGATCCTCCAGGATATAAGGAAGAGCTCCGATATGATCCTCGTGGCCGTGTGTAAGTATTACGCCCAGGATATGAAGATCATTATCCAGAATATAAGATATATCGGGGATAACAATATCGACTCCCAGCATAGATTCATCGGGAAATTTCAGCCCGGCATCCATTAATATAGCTTCATCTCCATATTGCAGGAGAAACATGTTCTTCCCGATTTCGCCAACTCCACCAAGGGGGATTAGCTGAACCGAATTACTCTTTTTATTTTTTCTTGACAAAATATACCTCCATTAACCAGTATGCCCGAACCCTCCATCACTTCTTTCGGTAGCCGGAAGCTCGTTCTGAAGTTCCAACTTCGCCCTTGCCACCGGACAGAGAACAATCTGGGCAACACGCTCTCCGCGTTTTACTGTAAAGGGCTCCTGGCCCATATTGATCATTATTATTTTTATTTCCCCGCGGTAATCCGAATCAATTGTCCCCGGGGCATTTAATATTCCAATTCCATATTTAACAGCAAGACCGCTGCGGGGCCTTACCTGCAACTCGTATCCCTGGGGCACTGCTGCATACAATCCCGTCGGAATTAAAGCCCTTCCACCGGGAAAAAGCTTCAATTCATCTTGTACAGCAGCATAAAGATCCATCCCCGATGCCCCAAGAGTCATATAGCCGGGTAAAGGCAGATCTGCACAATCCTCAGACTTATAAACGGGAACTAAAACTGTATCGCCAGCTATTAATAATCTCTCCTGTCTCTTAAGTCACCCGGAGATGAACTGTCTTTTAATCCATCTATCAGCTGATAATGACAGATGTGCAAGTGCCTTATTACATTGCTAATGCAGTTCAGGTTATTAACTGCGGCGGTTTCGTGGGCGTCCTCTGTCACTTCCGCCTCTGTCGCTTCCACCCCTGTCACTGCTGCCTCTCTCTTCGCTCATCCCTTCCGGCCTTTTAAGCAGCGCCTTCCGGGAAAGGTTGATTCTGCCCTTGTCGTCAATGTCGAGTACTTTGACCTCGATTGAATCACCGATGTTCACAACGTCTTCGGTTTTCTCCACACGGCGATGATCAAGGTGCGAGATATGCAGAAGGCCTTCTTTGCCCGGTATAAGTTCAACAAAAGCGCCGTACCGTTCAACCCTGGTTACTTTGCCCATGTAAATTTCACCGGCTTCTACGTCTTTAACAAGGTTTTCAATAATCTGCAACGCTTTTTTACCCATTTCCGGGTCTACTGCAGCGATAAATACCCTGCCGTCGGGTTCAATATCAATATTAACACCTGTTTCCGCAATGATCTTGTTAATCATTCGCCCGCCAGGTCCGATAACATCCCTGATTTTATCAACGCCGATCTGGATTTTAATCATCCGCGGAGCATTAGGCGAAAGTTCTTCACGCGGGGCTGCCATTGTTTCGTTCATAATACCGAGGATATACTTATATCCCTTATCAGCCTGCTCCAGGGCTTCTTCAAGAATTTCATCTGAAATACCCTTGATCTTAATATCCATCTGCAGGGCAGTAATTCCCTTTTCTGTACCGGCGACTTTAAAATCCATGTCGCCCAGGAAATCTTCGAGACCCTGGATATCAGATAAAACGACAACATCATCGCCTTCTTTGATTAAGCCCATCGCGATCCCTGCGACAGCTCTTTTCAACGGAACACCGGTATCCATCATCGATAAAGATCCTGAACAAACACTTGCCATAGATGTTGATCCGTTCGATTCAAGTACCTCAGAAACCAATCGTATTGTATAGGGGAATTCATCTTCAGAAGGAACTACCGGTTCCAGTGCGCGTTCAGCAAGAGCGCCATGACCGATCTCTCTCCGCCCCGGGCCGCGCATGAAGCCAGCTTCGCCCACACTGAACGGAGGGAAATTATAATGATGAATGAAGCGTTTAGATTCCTCAAGACCTAAGCCATCGAGGATCTGAACATCGCGCAGCGCTGAAAGAGTGCATACGTTAAGAACCTGGGTCTGGCCTCTTGTAAATATTGCCGAACCATGAGTTCGTGGAAGCACAGTAGTCTCACAGGTGATCGGTCTGATCTCTTTGGGGCTGCGTCCGTCTGCGCGTAAACCTTTTGTAACCACAAGCTCCCGCATTGTGCTTTTCAGGACGTTTTCAAAGGTTTTACGAATTTCAGCTTCATCTTCAGGGTATTCAACAAGATATTTTTCAACCAGTTCTGCTTTTATTGCGGCCAGTTTTTCCTCGCGTTCCTGTTTTTCATTTATATGCAAAGCTGCGGTAATTTTACTCTTCATTTCCGATTCAACTGCCTGAATCAGATCCTTTGACTGTTCAGGCTGAATAACTTCCATCTTGGGCACTCCTGCATCTGCAACCATTTCCTCCTGCACTGCAACAATTTTCCTGATCACCTGGTGTCCTGCTTTTATGCATTTCAGGACATCGGAGTGACTGATTTCCTGGGCGCCTGCTTCCACCATCATTACAGCTTCTTTAGTTCCGGCAAGCATTAGATGCAGTGCGCTCTTTTCAGTCTCTTCCTGCGTTGGGTTGATTACCGGTTCTCCGTCAATAAGCCCCACTATAACCGCAGCTATCGGACCGGCGAAGGGGATCTTCGAAATTGATAATGCCGCTGAAGCGCCAATGATTGATAGCGGTTCAGGCGGGCAGTCCTGATCCATTGATAAAACTGTCGAAACGATATGCACTGAATTATGAAATCCTTTTGGAAAAAGTGGTCTTAACGATCTGTCTGTAAGGCGACATCCAAGAATTGCTCTTTCTGTAGGGCGGCCTTCCCTCTTGATAAAGCCTCCGGGAATACGACCTACTGCGTAAAGACGCTCCTCGTAATCGACAGTCATCGGGAAAAAATCTATC
>JAHYJM010000163.1 GCA_019428945.1 Bacillota bacterium
TTTCTTTTTGATGCAACGATAACTCCCTCGAGTACTTTTAATTATGATGCAACGGGTCAGTGAGATATGGTTTTAAAGGTTGAGTTTAAGCCAATAAAGAACTTTACGGGCTATAAACAGGGACTGAACTGTTAACCCGATTCTCAGGCTCAAGCAGGAGTGTTCCAGATCTCTTGCTGAAAGGATTCACTTTTAAGCAATTTTGACAGAATTAGTTGAGATTTGATATGATCATGTTACAAAAAAATCCATAATATAATTCCGGGAGGTGAATATATTGGGAATTCTGTCATGGATTATTGTTGGTGCAATTGCAGGTATGCTTGCTAACCTTATCATGGGCAGCGGAGGCTTCGGATTGATTGGAAGTATCCTGCTTGGTATACTCGGAGCCCTGGTAGGTGGATGGCTTTTTAATTCTATTCTAGGGTTGCCTTATAATGTTACCGGTATTAATTTAATTTCAGTTCTGGTGGCAACCGGAGGCGCAGTTGTTGTTTTATTTATAGTTGGGTTACTGAGACGTTAAGGATAATATGACATGAGCGAAAAGGGAGGGATAGATAATGGCCAGAAGAATGAGAGTTACTAAAAGCGTGGGTATGATATTGCTTAGTATCTGGCTTATACTAAATGGCCTAATGCAATTATTTGGTATTGCAATTCCTGGGGGAGGAATCATAATGGCCCTGCTGGCTCTTGCGGCTGGAGTATTAATTTTACTGGGCAGGTAAAGATGAAACTGAAGAAACTGAAGGGGTCAGGTCTTGAATCGTCACACTTGACGTTCTTCAATACCTAACCCCTTTATGGCATCAGATACGATCAAGAAAATCTAATAATATTTTATTTGTCCCGTCAGGATTATCCTGGTCAGCAATATGGTGAGCGTCTTCAATTATTTCCAACTGGCTCTCCTGACATTCTTCATGCCGCTTATTCATCTGTTTTTGGACATAGGCGATTTCGTGTTCTCCATGGCATAAAAGCTTTAATTCAGTTGTATGCCGGGGAAGACCACGCACCATATCTCTCATTAATTCCTGGGTCAAATGAGCCATAACCTGCTTACCGTTTTCTGCAGCAACTCTTTCCATGTAGGCTCTGGTCTCAGGCTTTAAGGCCCGGTGGTTGGCAAAGGCTTTAAAAAGGCTTTGCGGGGATAGAGTTTTATAAAGAGGCCGATCAGGGGGTTTGCTATTTTAATCAGTGAGGGAACCGGCGGGTGCAGTGGGCCGCATCCGATGTGAATGGTAGCTTTCACTTTCTCCGGGTATTTAAAAGCTGCAATCTGGGTAACATAACTTCCCAGGGAGAGTCCGGCTAAAACCACTTTTTTTATTTTTAGATGATCCAAGAGTTCATTGACAATATCTGCAGTTGTTTCCGAGAAGAGAAGCTTATCATCAATAGGCGACGACTTTCCATGATAAGGCAAATCCCATATAATTACCCTGTATTTTTCCTGCAAGGCTTCTGCCTGGTTTTTAAAGGTTTCATGATTCATATTGATCCCATGCAAAAACATTATAGCAGGGGCATCTGCCCGACCATAAACCTCATAATACACTTTCCCCAATTCATTTTCAAAATACATATTAGCAACTCCTTTCAGGCTTAGTGCTCTAAAATACAATTACGGTGACGTATTATGATCATGCACAGACCAATAATTTATCGTTCGCAGCATAATTTATTTTATTAAGCATCTTGGCAACACAGAGGGACGGTTCTTTTGTGTTATAATAAATTGTCAAAGTCATCTAAATCGACTATAAGAAAAAATCTGATCGTAAGATACAGCACTATTCAGGTGTAAATCATTTCAAAACCTAACTTGTTTATCAGTTTGTTTTATAATTTTGATTAAAAACAGAACAGCAAGAATAATTAAAACTGCAAACATAACTACAAAACCCGACTCACCGGTTTGCAGAAAATAACCTGGACTCTGAATCATTGTATATAGCAGAGCTCCAGTGGCCAGCAGGTAAATTTGCACACCCCATCTTTTAGCTTTCATTAGTCCCCAACCTGCTATGGTCAGAAATATTGCTGTAGCAAATTCTGCTGCCAGATGCATGGTAATTCTTGCCGGCTCGGTATTCAACTCAGGGATAGAGCCGGTAAAATAAAACATCAGCCACATAAAAATCATAGATGTGCCAACGATTATCGAAAATACGCCCGCTAATTTATTAATCATTTTCTTCCTCCACTAATTAAGTTGTAATCACTTTAATACCTAGGGTGTCCGCAAATCACCAATCGGTGTAAAAAACCGTTCTACTGGAGGGGGGCGATTTCTTTAGTGTCGTTTTACCCAAAAGACTGTTCAGATATAATAAATAAAATAACTGTAGATAGCTGCTTGGTCAATTATATTCGAGTTGGCAGTAGAACGTTTTCGAGCCAAATTATAAACCTATACTTAAGTATTTCCGTCAATTTCAACAATCAAAGCTGAGAGCAGTAAGATGGCTGCAGATAGCAGTAAAGAGTAACCCAACCAAATTGAGACTATTGGAAAAAGAGAAGTAATGTTCAGGTAAGCTTGATTTACAGCCCAGATAAGCAGGGCAAAGAGGGCAAGGGAAGAAATACCCTGGATTATTCGGGCAACTTTTTTCTTACTGGATAAGGGTGCGAAACTTAACTTGCCTGATATATAGGCTTTACTTAACATCCAGAGTTTATAAAGTGACAGTAGAAAAAATATTATAACAAGCACTTGTAGGATATTCTTACCAAGGATAATCCTGCCAAAACCGATCGAAGAGTAACCGAGCCAGTTGGCCCAGTCAGTCAGGATATAAGCAAAAAAAGGCCAACTCCTAGTTAATCAATGTTGGGAC